>JAUIEZ010000089.1 GCA_030429665.1 Gammaproteobacteria bacterium
CGCCTGCTCGTCGTCGACGGCGACGATCGGCTGCACCTGCGCGACGTCGAGGTGCTTCGCGACATGCCACGTACCCTCCTGGAAACGCAGCGCGGTTGTATACTCAGCCTGCTGGTGGAAGTGACGTGGATGAGTACGGATGTTCCTGCCAAGGGTGCGAATCTGTGGAGCGTCCGAGGAACTCAATTTGCCAAAGCCTGAATACTCTTGGAAGGCAAAGACTGCTACGCGCTCGCCGTGCGGATGCTGAAAGGCAAAGAAGGCCGCGACATACAAGGAACGAGACCAGTCGAGCAGCGGAGATGGGAACCCGTGATGCCGCAGATGGACCAGGTAAGGGTAATGTGGGAGAGTAAGCATGGACACCTTGTCGTAGTTCGACAGGTACTCCTCCATTTCGGGGTAGTTGACCTCCGGCCAGGTTCTCGGCAGCAGCGACTCGATGTGCGTTTGCGCAATGGCGATCGTGCGGTAGTAGTCGGCGAGACGCTTGAGCTTCGGGGCAGATCGCTCAAGGGTACTTTCGAGAGACCAAGTGTGGTCACCCTGACCACGGAAGAGTAAGTCTGACCAGTAGCCAAAGTCGGCGCCAGCTGGCCGGGTATTCGCTCTGCCTAGCTCGCGAGCGAACTTTTCGAGATCGTGCCAAGTATCGAAATCGCGCTCTGTGTCCATGAGCCGTCTAACGACTAAGCTCAGCGGCGCGCTTTAGCGTGTCCGCTGCAGCGCCTTGTTGGGCGTCTCTTGTTGCAAGCGGCCCGGAGTTACGTCGCACCTCTCGCCTCACCTCATAGCCGACAGTTGCTGTAGCTTTTGGTCGACAAACCGCAAATTGTCCGCTCTGTGTTTACTCTTGCTGCGTTCCAATAGACGCTTGGCACCTTGAAGGGCTTTGATTGCGGCATCGTAGTTATCGCGGTACTCATGTATCTCGGACAGAACCACCCAGAGCGCGTCGTTCCCTGGGTTGTGATCAAGGTACGGATGTAGAAAGTCCAGCGCTTGTTCGTACCCCCCGATGAAGTTCAGGACTCGTGCCTTGAGGCCGACCGCAAGAAGGGGTTCGCATCCGCGCTGAAGCAGTTTGTTGCAATAGTCAAGACACTCTCGGGCTTTCTTCTTCTGGTAACAGAGCTTCGCGAGCTGAACAATGGCGAAATTGTCTTGTGGGGACAGTTCGTGGACGCGTTTGAAGCACTGGATGGCGCGGTCAGAACTACCCTTATCGAGAGATATCAAGCCGAGGTTGTGCCACGCGTCTGTATCTGTGGGTCGGGCTTCTGTCCACCCGGATAGCAGCGTTTCGGCAGCTTCGACGTGTCTCTCACTAAGGCACTCCTTTATTAACGCCTCAGCCTTTTGTCGGACGAGTGGTTTATCAGGTCGAAGCTTGAGGGCCCGCGCTGTGAGCGTCGCGGCCTCCAAGAACTCCTTGTGGAGAACGAGCGGCCCAATAAGATTCATCATTGCCGCAGTGTTATAGGGATCAAATTGAAGCGCGTTGGCAAACGCCTTCTTTACTTCCGTAATCGGCGCCGAAGTTCTGTTGAGCAGTATCCCCAGATTGTTCCAAGCGTGAGTGTTATAAGGATTGATCTCTAAAGAGTTCTTGGTCGCAGCTAGCGCCTGCGCATACTCGCCACGCTCAAAATGTATTCGCCCTTTCTCGGTCCAGCCACATTCGTTCGTCGCGTACTTTGAAACGTATTCGTCTATTGCCCTCAATGCACGGTCCTTGTCGCCAAGCGCAACGTAGCTCTGCGCTTGGGCATATAGCTCTTCATCTTCCTTAGTAACGTGTACGACTTTGGGGAGCTTGATCTGAAGCCCCCGGGCTACCGAACTCAAATCACTAAGGAAAGCGTCGTACGTCGCGTACCGTCGGTTAGGGGCTTTCTGCAGGCATCGGGCAATGACTGGCATTAGCGGCGACTCGACAGGGAGCGGCGTTTGGTCGGTGTGGGCACGGAAGAACTCTGCCGCAGCGTCTGGAGCATCAGACCTAACCAGGTACGGGTAGCGGTTCCCCGCCACCATTTGATACAGGATGATGCCAAAACTATAGATGTCGGCTCGATGGTCCGCGCTCTTCGCGTCAAGGAATTGCTCCGGTGCCATGTAAGGTAGGGTACCCATGGCTGAACCCGTAACTGTCTTGGAAACAGTCTCCACGGGTTGCTTTCTTCCAAAGAGCCGCCAACCTCGCTGTTGGGGTACGGCGTCCAAATCAATAGACTTGGCCAAGCCGAAGTCGGTAACTTTGAGAGATGCGCTTCCATCGATCATCAAGTTGTCTGGCTTGATATCTCGATGCGCAAGGACGCCTCGCGATCTCGCATAGTCCATTCCATGACAGAACTGGACGGCCCATAGGAGGACAATCTCGGGACGGAGTTGACCGGCACTTAGATATTGGGTGAGGTTGTTGCGACCCTCCTCATCCGGTTCTACATACTCGGCGGCGACGAAAACCTGACCAGCAATCTCACGAACCCAGTACGCTTGGACGATATTTGTATGTGCCCCAGCCTTAATCCATGCATGAGCTTCTGAAACAAACTGGCGCTTCGCGTCGCTGCTGAGCGCGCGCTGGAAGGTCTTCAGTACGATCGGCCTTGGAATCTCCCGGTTCTGCACGAGATAGACGACGCCCATCCCGGACTGATTCTCGCCCCCGAAAACTTTCAGGACTGTGTACTCGCCCCCTATACGGTCACCGGGCTTGTATTGCTGCATCAGCTTGTCCTTTACCCGTGCGGGATGATCCCTGAGACGCCCAACAATTATTCGGCGTTGAAACTGTCGTGTTACAACACGACGAAAATGTTGGATAACGCTCCTGAGGGTGCCAAAGCGATTGATTAATAGAACCCGGTCGCGACGTTTTAAACACAAACCTGCGGAGGTTTATGCGGTTCAGCAAACCATCACGGATTTCTTCTCTTGGGAACTGGTCGTCGAGGGTTTTTACTGAAAATCGCGGCCAACTTTCTTGTCGGATTCGCAATTGTTTTTTCCCAAAGTATTCGTTTTTCTCGTTGCGGCGATTTTACGGCGCGAACTTTCTGTTGTCGATTTAGAGGATTGCCGCCTGGAGGCGTTCTTGTTGGCGCTTGGGCGGAACTTGAACGAAAGTATAGTCGCATTGTACAATCATTCAATTCTGACCGTACAAGCTACCAAGTCGCCACTATGACCCAAGCCGCAACACAATCCCTCCCGGAATCCGAGAGCCGGCACGACCGCCGGCAGCAGTTGATCGACGCCACCATGGAGGCCATCCGGCAATTCGGTCTTTCCCGGGTGACGGTGGCCAAGGTGGCCGGGTTGGCGGGGTTGTCCCAGGGGATCGTAAATTTCTACTTCCAGGGCAAGGAGCAACTGCTTCTCGAGACGCTGAAAAGCATCGCCTCATCGTACGAGGCGGCGCTTGCGGGCGCGCTGGACCGGGCGCGGGGCGCGGAGGAGGCGCTGGTGGCCATCGTGGACGTGAACCTCGACGAGAAGATTCTCAATCCGCGCACGGCGTCGGTGTGGTACGCGTTCTGGGGCGAGAGCCAGGCGCGGGCGGATTACCTGCGGATTTTCGGCCAGCGCGAGGCGGACATGGCGAAGCGCATCGACGCGCTGTTCGAGGAGCTGGGCGCGGATGGGGCGATGAACGCCCATGCCCTGGCGCGCGCCTTCGACGCGCTCATCGATTCGTTCTGGGAGGCCTGCATGGCGGACCCGGACTTCGACCGCGACGCGGCCCGCGCCACCTGCATGGCGTACCTGCAGGGCGTGTTCCCGAATCATTTTCGCGGCGACGCGCAGCCGGGGCAGGTGGTCCGGGACAAGTCGCGCACGGCGCGGCCGGCGGCCACCAGCGACGGCATGCTGGCGGCGTGGACTTATCGCAATGCCGAGCTGTTCGACCTGGAGATGGAGACGTTCATCAAGCGCAACTGGCAGTTGGTGGGTCATGTCAGCGAACTCGCCAAGCGCGGCGACTACCTGACATTCGACGCCGCCGGCGAGCGCGCGCTGGTTCTGCGCGACGACGCGGGCGAACTGCGCGCCTTCCACAACGTGTGCCGCCATCGCGGTTCGCGGGTGGTAGAGGGCGAGCGCGGTCATTGCCGCCGCTCCATCGTCTGCCCGTTCCACGGCTGGACCTACAACCTGGACGGCTCGCTCAAGAACATCACGGCGCCCGACACCTTCAAGGGGCTGGACAAGTCCCGCCACGGCCTGGTCCCCGTGGACCTGGAAGTGTGGCACGGCTGGGTGTTCGTGCGCTTCGCGGGCGAGGGCCCGTCGCTGGCCGAACAACTCGCGCCGGTGGAGCACCTGGTGGCGCCGTATCGAATGGAAAAGGTCGTGCCGCGCGGCAAGCGCTATCGCAACGAGTACGACTACAACTGGAAGATCATCCATGACGTCGACAATGAAGGCTATCACGTACCTATGGCTCATCCGAGCCTCCAGCAACTCTATGGAAAGTCGTACCGGGATCTCGAGATCGACGGCGTCGTCTATTCCACCGGCGTCGTCGACGAGCGTCCGGCGCGGCTCTGGAGCGTGGACAGGTACAAGCAGTTGCTCCCCGAGTTCCCGCACCTGCCTGCCGATCATCAACGGCTGTGGCTCTACGTGGGCGTGTTTCCGAACATGGTGTTCGCGATTTACCCGGACATGCTGGAGTTCTACATGACGGTGCCGATCGACGTGCAGCGCACGGCCATCGTCGGCGGCGGTTTCGCGCTGCCCGACGATCGCCGCGAGGTGCGCGTGTCGCGCTACCTTAACAACCGCATCAACATGCTCACGGACAAGGAGGACCGCAACCTGTGCAAGTGGCTGCAGGAAGGCGTGCGTTCGAGCGTGTTCCCGGTGGACATGCTGTCGGAGCTGGAGCACGGCGTGGTGGGATTCCACCGCCGGCTCAAGGAGCGCCTGCCGGTGGCGCGGCTGGTGGACGAGCCGGCGGCGGGCACGCTGGCGGCGTTGAACGAGGAGATGCAGGCAGGCAGAGCCTGACGGCCGGCACCCGGTTCGCTTCGCACCGGACCGGGCCGTTCCGTGTTCATCGTCTCGGTGCCTGAACGCTAGCGATAGCGACGTCGGTCGCGCGCGCGACCGATCGGTTCTCTTCCCGTCGCCGCGAGACTGTCCCTCTCGATTTCAGTAACGCGCGGCGAAGCGGCTACGCCGGCTTGCGCGCCCGCAGGTGATGCGGGCAGTGCTCGCCCGACTCGAGCACCACCAGCATGGCGTTCCAGGTGCCGACGTTGTGGTCCACCACCTCCTTGCCGGCCGCCGCGCAGGCGCGTTCGTACAACGCGCCTGCGATGGCGTCGCGTTCGCGCCGGGCGACTTCGACGTACCACCGGTTGCGGTTGCGCAGCGCGACCTCGTCGAAGCCGGCGGCTTCCAGCGCGGCCCGGTAGCGGTGCGGCGAGGCCATGCCGAAGCTCAGTCCTTCCATGGCGACGTAGTGCCTCATCTCCGGCGAGGGCTCGTCGTCGTGGCTGATCAGCCAGTCGCTGGCGAGAAACCAGCCGCCGGGTTTCAGGATTCTATGCACGTCGGCGAACAGCGCCTCCTTGTCGGGGATGTGAATCATCGAGTCCTTGCTGAATACGACGTCGAAGGCGGCTTCGTCGAAGGGCAGGGGGCCGGGCTCGACCTTGCGGACGTTGATGCGATCGGACAGCCCCCGCGCCGCGATGCGCTGCGCCGCTCGCGCCAGCACGCCGTCCTCGACGTCCACGCCCACCACCGCGCCGGCGCCGTAGTTTTCCACCAGTTCCGTGGCGATGCCGCCCGAGCCGCAGCCGATGTCGAGCACGCGGCAACCGGCGAGATCGCTGCCTTCCAGGATGCGCGCCACCTCCTCGGCGCCGCCCGGCGACAAATAGCCTTCGCCCCACACCACCTCGAGAAAATCGATCAGGCTGTCGGTGTATTCCTCTTTGTGCTCACTCATGATCGTCAAGTCTCCACAATGCGGAATAGCGGTTCAGACCAGGGCTGTCTCGGTGCGTGCCGCATATCCGTCCGGGTCGGCGTCGAGCTGCCGCGCGAAGCGGTGGCCGTCGTGCACGGCCTGGGCGACGAGGCCGGGCGCCAGGCAGTCGCCGATGCGCGCCAGCACATCGATACCGTGACCGTCGCGCGACGCAAGCTCGTGGTACAGCGCGTCGACCGGTTCGCGCGCGGTGACGGTCACCAGCCGCGGCGCCGGCAGTTCGCGCGTGCGCCCGGTGAACACGCACTCCACGCGGGCGTTCGCGCCGTCGTAGCCGCACACGGCGTGGTGGGCGACGGTGGCAACGCCCAGCTCGATCAGGCGGGCGTTGGTCCGCTCGAACTCGTTGGTATGCTGGGTCCACTCGGCCGCCGCGCCGCCGGTCGTCACCAGGGTGACCGCCGCGCCGCCGGCCGCGAGGCGTTCGGCGAGCAAGGCGGCCATGTAGTAGCCGTCGTCGTCATAGATCACCACGTCACCGCCGGACGGCGTCGGCGGCGGGTTCGACATGAGGTCGTCCGGCGTCAGCACCGCGTCGTGTTCGAAGCCCTCGACCGGCGCCCGATGGTGGCGCCCGATGCCGTCGCGACGCCAGCGCGCGCCGGTGGCGATGGCCACCACCGGGGCGCCGAACTCGACGATGTCGTCCGCGCCCATGGTGCTGCCCGGGAACACGGACAGGTTGGGCAGCTTGTCCGCCAGCGCCAGCCGGTGATCGCGCACGCGCGCCCAGGTCGCGAGTCCCGGCAGCGCGCACTCCCGGTTGATCCGTCCGCCCGGCGCGTCACCCGCGTCGGCCAGGGTCACCGTGTAGCCGCGTCGGGCCAGCGCCACCGCCGCCTCGAGGCCCGCGGGTCCGGCACCCACCACCAGCACGGCGCGATGCGATCCGGCCGGTTCGATGCGTTCCGGGTGCCAGCCGCTGCGCCACTCTTCGCCCATGGTCGGGTTCTGCGTGCAGCGGATGGGGTGGCCGCGGGCGTCGCCCGCGTAGCAGATGTTGCAGCCGATGCATTCGCGGATCTCGTCGATGCGGCCGTCGCGAATCTTGGCCGGCAGGAACGGGTCGGCGATGGACGGGCGCGCGGCGCCGACGAGGTCGAGCACGCCGGAGGCGACCATGCGCGCCATGGTGTCCGGCGAGGTGAAGCGTCCCACGCCCACGACCGGTTTGCCGACGATGGCGCGCACCCGCGCGGCCCATCGCTCCTGCGCCGCCTCCTCGACGAAGCGCGCGCTGCCCATCTCCAGGACGTAGTCGTCGACCACCACGTCCCACAGGTCGGCGAGGGGGCCGAGCAGCGACATCATCTCGTGCAGTTCGTCCGTGGGCGGGCCGTCGCCGCCGGCCCGGGCCATGGGAAAGCGGATGGCGAGCGCGCGGTCGGGGCCGATGGCCTCGCGGGTTTCCTCGAGCAGTTCGCGCACGATGCGCATGCGGTTGACCAGCGAGCCGCCGTACTCGTCGACGCGGGGGTTGGTGACCGGCGAGAGGAAGTGGTTGATCAGGTAGCCGTGCGCGGCGTAGACGTAGACGATGTCGAATCCGCTTCGCACCGCGCGCCGGGCGGCGTCGCGGTGCCAGCGCCTGAGATCGGCGATGTCGCGCCGGTCCATCGCGCGGCTTTGTACGGGGTCGGTGCGCGACGGGATGCTCACCAGGTCCATGGGCGGCTGGCGGGACGCCAGGCTGGCCACGTAGTTGCCGCCATACCACAACTCGACGCCGGCCAGCGCGCCGTGGCGCTTGACCGACTCGACCATCAGCGCATTGGCGCGCACGTCGTCGTCGTTCCACAGGCTGGCGTAGGGATACGGCGTGTCGTCCGACGAGGGGTGAATGGAGCAGTACTCGGTATTGACCACGCCCCAGCCGCCCTCGGCCTTGATCCCGCGCATGGCGGCCAGGGTGCGCGGCCGGTCGCGGCCCATGCCGGTGCAGTGAGGCACCTGGTAAAAACGGTTGGGAGCGGTCACGGGCCCGATGTCGACCGGTTCGAACAATATGTCGTAACGCGGGTCGCGGGTCATGGGGGCGGAGCGGTTTTCCTGGATGACGGTGGCGGCATTATAGCCGTCCCGCGCACGCGGGCAGGCCGCGCGCTGCCATCACGCGATAGAATCGGGCGTTAACAATCGCCCCGCGCACAAACGGCGGGGCGGCGACCGACATGAGCAACGAGGCGACCGCAAACATGAACAACGTCAACATCGTCGACCACCCACTGGTGCAGCACAAGCTCACCCTCATGCGTCGTCGCGATACCGCCACCTCCAAGTTCCGGCAACTGTTGCGCGAGATATCGCTGCTGCTCGGGTACGAGGTGACGCGGGATCTGCCGTTGCAGCTGAAAACCGTCGACACCCCGATGGAGGAAATGGAAGCGCCGGTGCTGAAGGGGAAGAAACTGGTGTTCATCTCCATCCTGCGCGCCGGCAACGGCCTGCTCGACGGCCTGCTCGACCTGGTACCGTCGGCGCGCGTCGGTCATATCGGGTTATACCGCGACCCCGAGACGCTCGAGCCCGTGGAGTACTACTTCAAGGTGCCGGAGGATTTGCCCAGCCGGCGAGTGATCGTGGTGGATCCCATGCTGGCGACGGCCAACTCGGCGGTGGCGGCGGTGGATCGCATCAAGCGCGCGGGGGCGGCGCAGATCAAGTTCGTGTGCCTGCTGGCGGCGCCCGAGGGCATCGAGCGGTTCTCCACCGCGCACCCGGACGTGCCCATCTACACCGCGGCGGTCGATCGCTGCCTCAATTCCCACGGCTACATCCTGCCCGGCCTCGGCGACGCCGGCGACCGCATCTACGGCACCAAGTAACACGAACGGTCACGGCGAACGCCGCGTTTTTCTCATTGAAATGTTATAATTTAACGTTTCCTTCCTGGTCGTCATTCGTGCGCCGTTTCATCCTGTTTCTGTCTTTTCTCGCGCTGCCGGCCGCGGCCGGCGCCGCGCCGCGGGTGGTGGCCAGCATCGCGCCGTTGCATTCCATCGTGTCCTCGGTGATGGCTGGCGCGGGCGCGCCCGATTTGCTGCTGCCGCCGCAGGTTTCGCCCCATGGCCACGCCATGCGCCCCTCGGAAGCGAAGCTCCTCGACGAGGCCGACCTGGTGTTCTGGGTCGGGCCGATACTGGAGACCTTCCTGGTCCGGCCGATACAGTCGCTCGCGGTAAATGCCGAGGTGGTCGCCGTGGCCGACGCGCCGGGTATGCGTCTGCTGCCGTCGCGGGACGTGCTGCACCAGGGCGGCGACGCGTCCCACGCGGACCATGCGCACGGCGACGATCACGATCCCCACCTGTGGCTGTCGCTCGCCAACGCGCGGCGCATCGCGGCCGTTGCCGCCGAGCGGCTCACGGTCGCCGATCCGGGCAATGCCACGCTATATGCCGACAACGCCGCGCGATTCGACACCGACCTGCGGCAACTCGAGCGCGACCTGCGCGCGCGGCTGGCGCCGGTCGCCGACGAACCCTACCTGGTGTTTCACGACGCCTACCAGTACTTCGAGACGGAAATGGGCCTCGACAACCGCGGTGCCATCACGCTGCGGGCGGACGTCACGCCCGGCGTGGGGCGCCTCCAGGCGCTGCGCCGCGCGGTCACGTCGTCGGGCGTGCGCTGCATCTTCAGCGAACCGCAGTTTCCCGACTCGCTGGTTCGCGCCGTGGCCGGCGACTCGCCGGTGCGCGTCGCCGAACTGGATCCGCTGGGCGTGGCTATCCCGCCGGGGGCGGGTGCCTACGAGCGGTTGATCGGCCAGTTCGCCGATACCATACTGGGATGTCTGCAAGGCGATTGAGAGGCCGGGTCATGGCCCGAAAGACCATCAGCACCGCGTTTCCTTCACCCCGACACGACCATGCCGCGTGCGTCGACGAGGCGCTGGCCCAGGCCGAGCGCGTGTGCGCCGAGCAGGGCCGGCGCCTGACGCCGCTGCGCCGGCGCGTTCTCGAACTGGTGTGGCAGAGCCACCGGCCGGTCACCGCCTACGCGCTGCTCGAACGTCTGGTTCAGGACGGCCACCGCGCCCAGGCGCCGACCGTCTACCGCAGTCTCGAGTTCCTGATGGAATCCGGGCTGGTCCATCGCGTCGAGTCCATGAACGCCTACCTCGGGTGCAACCAGCCGTGGCACGGTCACGACGTGGGCATCTTTATCTGCCGCGTGTGCGGCGACGTGGCCGAGTTGTCCGACACGGCGATCTCCCGCGGCATCGAGCGCGGCGCCGATCGCATCGGGTTCACCGTGGAGTCCCGCGTGGTCGAGATCAGCGGCACCTGCCGCGCCTGCAGCGGGGCGTGCAATTGAGCGCCGACGAACCGCTGTTGTCGTTGAACGGCGTGACCCTCGCGCGCGGCGGCCGCACGCTGCTCGAGAACGTCGACGTCTCCGTCGCGCCCGGGCGTATCGTTACCATCATCGGCCCCAATGGCGCCGGCAAGACCACGCTGGTGCGGGTCATGCTCGGACTGGAGAAGCCCGATCGCGGTCGCGTCGAACGCGCGCGCGGCCTGACGGTGGGCTACATGCCCCAGCGCCTGGTGGTGCCGATGCACATGCCGCTGAACGTGGAGCGTTTCATTCGCCTCGGCGGTAACGTCGACCGCCCGGCCTTGCGCGATGTCGCCGTCGAGGTGGGCGTGGCGCACCTGCTGACGCGGCCCATGCAGGCATTGTCGGGCGGCGAGCACCAGCGCGTGATGCTGTGCCGGGCGCTGGTGCGCGACCCCGGTCTGCTGGTGCTCGACGAGCCGGTGCAGGGCGTCGACGTCGGCGGGCAGGCAGCGCTCTACCAGCTCATCTCCCGCATCCGCCAGCGTCGCGGCTGCGCGGTGGTCATGGTGTCCCACGACCTGCACCTGGTGATGGCATCCACCGACGAGGTGCTGTGCCTCAACCGACACGTTTGTTGCGCGGGCACGCCCGACTCGGTAAGCCAGCACAGCGAGTTTCTCGCCCTGTTCGGCCCCGAGGTTTACCGCAGCATGGCGCCGTACACGCATCATCACGACCATCGGCATACCATGCACGGCGACGTGGTGGAGCAGCAGGATGGATGACTTCCTGGTACGCGCGGTGCTGGCCGGGTGCGGCGTCGCGCTGGTCTGCGGCGTGCTGGGCGTGTTCGTGGTGTGGCGGCGCATGGCCTATTTCGGCGACACCGTTTCCCACGCCGCGTTGCTCGGCGTGGTCGTGGGCGTGGTGTCCGGCATCCAGGCCAACCTGGCGGTGCTGCTGGTCTCGGTGGTGGTGTCGTTTGCGTTGCTTGCCCTTTCGCGACGCCGCGCCTGGACGCCCGACACGCTGCTCGGCATTCTCGCCCACGGCTCGTTGGCACTCGGCCTGGTCATCCTGTCGATGGTGGAAACCGCGCGAATCGATCTGCTGGCGCTGCTGTTCGGCGATATCCTGTCGGTGACGACCCGAGACGTGGCGGTGGTGTGGATCGGCGCGGTGCTCGTGCTCGGGCTCGCGGCGGCGCTGTGGCGCCCGTTGCTGGCGATCTCGGTGCACGAGGAACTGGCGCGGGTGGAAGGCGTGCGCGTCGCGCTGGTCGAATCCGCGTTGATGCTGATGATCGCCGCGGTCATCGCCATTGCCATGAAGATCGTGGGCATCCTGTTGATCACCTCGCTGCTGGTGATCCCCGCGGCGACCGCCAGGCGCTTCAGCCGCGGTCCCGAGCAAATGGCGCTGTTCGCCGTGCTGTGCGGCGCGGTGGCGGTGTTCGGCGGCCTGGCCGGGTCGTGGCAGTGGAACACGCCCGCCGGCCCGTCCATCGTGGTGGCGGCGCTTGCGCTGTTTATCGTGTCGGGCATGATGCGCGCACCCGCGAGCGCGTGACGTTCGACGCCCGAGAGGGGGCCGCGCCGCTCGTGACCACGTTCTAGCACCGCTCTTCGGACTTGCCCGCCAATGGGTTGAAGCCGCCGGACGCCGGCTTTGATCGTTCGCCTGGTTTCGAATCCCGATCGGACGCGCGCCTGTCCGCGATATTCGTGGGGACCGCGCGGCGCCTGGGCGACGACTTCCACTTCCAGCATCCGCTGTACCCGGGACAGACGCTGACGCCGCCGCAGGCGTGGCTGGCTGCGCACGATGCTTTCGTTCCAATCCCCGAGCCGCGGTTCGACATCGTCGCCTGGAGGCTCGATTGCCAACGGGAACCCGTTACTCGGCTCTCCCCCCGGTTTCGTTCGACGCGGCTGCCGTCAATGACCCGCACTTCGCGCCCGCGCGTTTGCGTCGCTTCCTGTGGCATGCGGCGGCGCCGCGGGCGACCCCGCCGCCGGCCGGCTCGCCCGCCCGGCATCGTCAACCGCCAGGCGCCGCCCGAATCGCGCTGCGACCACGACTTTCCCCAACCTACGCTCGTTTTCTCGAACGGCGTGGCGTTTTGTCCGCTATTGTTTTTGTATACGCTATGTGTATACAATCAAGTATGCGGAAAAACGACACAGATTCTCCATCGACTTCCCACGCCAACGTGACCGCGATTGAAGAGGGTGCCGGCACCGGGCTTGCCGGCAAGCTCGTCGCCGCACTGCGCGAGCGTATCGTCCAGTGGCAGTACCCGCCGGGCTACCGGGTCACCGAGGAAGACCTCTGCCGGGAGTTCGGCATGAGCCGCAGCCCGGTCCGCGAGGCGCTGAAGGTGCTGGCCGCGAACGGGTTCGTCGAGCAGTTGCCGCGTCGCGGCTACGCGGTGCGCCAGCTCGACGTGCGGGAGATCGAAGAACTCTACGAGGTGCGGTTGGCGCTCGAACTGATGGTGGTGGAAAAACTGGCGGTGCGAGCCGGACCGGCGGAAGGTCTCGATACCGCGCGCCGGGAATGGAACGACCTGCTGGAACGCGCGCCCGAGGTTTCCAACGAGGTGCTGGCACGCCTTGACGAGGCGTTCCACGAAGGACTCGCCCGGGTGCTCGGCAACGAAATGCTGCTGCAGCACCTGCAGTCGATCAACAAGCGCCTGTTGATCTTTCGCTCGATCGATTTCGAGCGCCCGGGGCGCGTGGAGGAAACCTGCCGGGAACACCTCGCGGTGCTGGACCGAATTGCCGCCGGGGACCAGGCGGGCGCTCGTACGGCGATGGAACGCAACATCATGGCCGGATGCGCGATCGTGGAAACCTCGATCGCCGACGCCCTCGCCCGTGCCTACCGGTTGAAGTCGCGCGGCGCGGATCGTCGCTAGCGTCCCGTTCCGCGGGACGCTGGCCCGGTCGAAGACAAACACCGGCCCGGACCCGGGTCGAAAGCGCGTTTCCGGCGACCGCCGGAGGCGAGGGGAGGAGTGGTCATGAACAATGCGGGCTCCGATAGCTTCAAGCCGCGATTATGGGTCGCCGGCGACTGGAACGCTTTCTTCGGTCTTTTCACCAACGTGCTTCTCAACGTCATCGTACTGACGACGTTGTGCCTGTTCGTGCTGAAGATGCCCGACGACATCGTTTTCGGTCGCATCCTGCCGGCGCTCGGCATCGCGTTGCCGATCGGCAACCTGTACTACACCTGGCTCGCCTACCGGCTGGCGAAGCAGGAGGGACGCAGCGACGTGGCGGCCATGCCCTACGGGCCGAGCGTGCCGCACATGTTCATCGTGGTGTTCGTGATCATGCTCCCGGTGTTGATCAAGACCGAGTCGGTGGTGCTGGCGTGGCAGGCCGGCCTCGCGTGGGCCTTCATCATCGGCATCGTGGTGCTGATCGGCGCCTTTGTCGGACCGACCATTCGCAAGTACACGCCGCGCGCGGCCATGCTCGGAACGCTCGCTGGCATTTCGATCACGTTCATTTCCATGCGGCCCGCGTTCCAGATGTGGGAAGTGCCGTGGATCGCATTCGTCGCCTTTGCCATCATCCTCATCAGCTGGATGGCCAACGTGCGGTTGCCGTGGGGCATTCCCGGCGGGCTGGCGGCCATCATCGTCGGCACCGTGTTCGCCTGGATCGCGGTGGCGCTCAACTGGAGCGGCGTGATGGAGCCGACCGCGGTCGGCGAAGCGATCGGCCAGTTCGGCCTGTACCTGCCGATTCCATCGGGCGACGTGCTGACCGGCCTGACCGACGTGCTGCCCCTGCTGGCCACCGCTATTCCACTCGGTATCTACAACTTTACCGAGGCGATGAACAACGTCGAGAGCGCGGCGGCGGCGGGCGACGAGTACAACCTTCGCAAGATCCTGTTTGCCGACGGCGTCGGCGCGATCGTCGGCTCGTTTCTCGGCAGTCCGTTCCCGCCGGCAGTGTATATCGGGCATCCGGGCTGGAAGGCGGTGGGTGGACGCATCGGCTACTCGCTGGCCACTGGCGTGGTGATCGCGGCCGTGCTGTTTCTCGGCCTGACGGCGTTGTTCCTGGCGGTGATCCCGCTGGTGGCGATCCTGCCGATCCTGCTGTTCATCGGCCTTGTGATCGGCGCCCAGGCGTTCCAGGCATCGCCCGACCGGCACGCGCCGGCGGTGGTCCTGGCGCTGGTGCCAAACATCGCGATCTGGGGCAAGACACAGGTGGACAACGCGCTCGGCGCGGCCGGGACCAACGCGGTGACCGTCGGCTACGACAATCTCGCCAACACGGTCGTGTACCACGGCATGGAACTGGTGGCCGGGGGCGCGGTGCTCGCCGGCCTGATGCTGGGCGCCATCGCGGCGTTCATCATCGACCGCAAGTTCCGCTGGGCGGCGGGCTACGCCGCGGCGGCGGCGGTGTTCGCATTCTTCGGATTCATACACGCCGAGGTGCTCGCCTTCGGCGCCCAGCCGGTGATCGCGCTCGGCTACCTCATGATCGCGGGCGCCTGCCTGCTGGTCGAGCGAATGGGTGTCGACATCGAGCCCGTCAATGAACCACTGGAGGACGAATGACGACTTCCGCGACCGCCCGCGACGACGAACCTTTCGAGTTGTTCGTCAACGGCACGCTCATGCGCGGCCTGGCTCTGCACGGCAACCTCTCCGGCGCCGAATTCCTCGGCGCCTTCCGGACCGTGCCGCGCTACCGCCTGTATTCCATCGACGACGTTCATCCCGGCATGTTCGAGGTGGACTCAGGCGGTGTCTCGGTCGCCGGCGAACTTTACCGGATTCCCCCCGAGGTATGGCGCCGCGTCGAGGCGGGCGAGCCGCCGGGTCTGTACCGCGGCCTCGTTCGGCTCGAGGACGGCCGCGAGGTCTGGGGGATTCTTTTCCCGCGCGAGCTGGCCGAAGGCAGGCATCGCGACATTTCCCGTTTCGGCGACTGGCGGGCCTACATCGAGTCGCTGCGAGGCGGTCGCGCCGGCGATGAGCCCGGCGCGCCGATCGCCTGATACCGCAGACGGAGGCAACCATGGACAAACTCACGATCGATGCCGAACCGTATCCGCTCGAGTTCGATCCGGACCGCGTGGCGTTGCTGATCATCGACATGCAGCGCGACTTCGTCGAGCCCGGCGGGTTCGGCGAGATGTTGGGCAACGACGTTTCCAGGCTGCGCTCGACCATCGAGCCGTGCGGGCGCGTGCTGGCCGCGGCGCGCGCCGCGGGGATTGCCGTCATCCATACCCGCGAGGGGCACCGTCCGGACCTGGCGGACGCGCCGCCCACCAAGCTGGCGCGCGGCCGGCTGGAAGTCGGCATCGGCGACGAAGGGCCGATGGGCCGCGTGCTGGTTCGCGGCGCGCACGGCCACGACATCGTTCCCGAGTTATACCCCGCCGAGGGTGAGCCGGTGGTGGACAAACCCGGCAAGGGCGCGTTTTACGAGACCGACCTGCACCTGATCCTGAAAAACCGCGGCATAGAGACGTTGATCGTTTGCGGCGTCACCACGGAGGTGTGCGTGCATACCACCGTGCGCGAAGCGAACGACCGCGGCTACGAATGCGTGGTGCTCGCCGACTGTGTCGGTTCCTACTTCCCGGAATTCCAGCGCGTCGCGCTGGAGATGATCAAGGCCCAGGGCGGCATCTTCGGCTGGGTATCGGACGCGGACCGCGCCGTCGCCGTGCTCGGCCGGATTCGCCGGGACGCCGCATGAACCGGTTGCAAGCGGTTTCCGCCGGCATGTATGCCGAGACGGGACGATTCAACGGCATCGTTCACAGCGTGTTCGCGCGCGCCCTGAACCTTTCGCTCGACGACGGACGGCTGCTCTCGATCATTGCCTCCGAGTACGGCAACGCGCCCAATGCCGTACGCGTCGCGGCGCCGCCGGCGTTTGCCTTCGATCGCCGCGTGAGGCCCGGCGACCGTGCCGGTTGCCGCGCGGGCGTGCTGCGCATCGACTCCGCCAACGTCGAGGTGCGCCTCGACGGCGTGCCGCGATGGCACGCGCGACCCGATGGCGTGGCCGTCGATCTCGGCGCGCCCGAGGTGCGTGCGGCTTGGGCGATGGCGCGACGCCGGATTGCTCGGCATCCTGCGAATCCGGGTGGTCGCGATGCGCCGGTTCGGCGATTGGCCACGCTGCATCTGGCCGTGCGGCGGCGCGACACCGCGGCGACGCGGGAAGCGGTCCGGTCGCTCGCCGGCGTCGGGCCCGGTCTCACGCCGACCGGCGACGACATGCTGGTCGGTTTTCTCGCCGGCCTGCGTGCCGTGGCACGCCCGGGATCATCCTGTGACCGGATTCGCCGGGATATGGATAACGCGGTGCGAGATGCCGCGGAACATACCAACCCGGTGAGCGCCGAGTACCTGCGCCTTGCCGCCGTCGGTGCGTTCTCGGAGCCCCTGGCCGCGCTCGCGGCCGCGATCGCCCGTGGAGCGGCAGCCGGGCTCGTCGCGCAAGCGACGGAGCGGGCGCTCGCCATCGGCGCGAGTTCCGGATGCGACGGCGTGCGCGCCATGCTCGCGGCCATGCGCGCGGCGAAGCGCGGGAACGGTGCGCCATGACCACACAGACGAAAGTATTTCCCAACCTGTACCGCGACTCGGTGACGCTCATGCAGGTGTCGGCCGCGCTCGCCGGACGCGACGGCATCACCCAGGCACAGGCAGTCATGGCGAGCCGGGGCAACCTGGAACTGCTGCGCGCCGCGGGACTGCTCGACGACGACGACGAGTTCAACTCCGCGGATTTGCTGGTAGTGGTCGAGGGCGAAGCGCAGGCGGTGGCCGATGCCCTCGAGCACGCGCCGTCGCTGCTGTACCGGGAGAAGGGCTCGCGCGGCGGCGCCCGCGAGAGACTGGCGCCCCGGTCGATCGAAATGGCGCTGGGCGAGAGAACGGCCGCCAACCTCGCGCTGATCTCGACGCCGGGAGAGTACGCCGCCGCGGAAGCGAAAAAGGCTCTCATGCTCGGATTGAACGTCATGATGTTCAGCGACAACGTCTCGATCGAGGACGAGTCCGAGCTCAAGCAGCTCGCCGAGCGTCGCGGGCTCATGCTGATGGGGCCCGATTGCGGCACGGCGGTCATCGACGGCGTGCCGCTGGGATTCGCCAACGCGTTGCGGCCGGGCGTAGTCGGGGTCGTAGGCGCCTCCGGCACGGGCCTGCAGCAGGTGACGTGCCTGGTCGACCGGCGCGGCCAGGGGATATCCCAGGCCATCGGCACCGGCGGCCGGGACCTGAAGGCGGCCATCGGAGGCGTGACCATGCTGAGCGGTCTCGACGCGCTGGGCCGCGACGAGGAGACGCGGGTCATCGTACTCGTTTCCAAGCCGCCGGCGGAAGCGGTGGCCCAGCGACTGTTCGACGCCGCGGCGCGGCTCGACCGGCCGGTGGTAATCAATTTTCTCGGCGCCGCCCGCGACGAACGCCGCGCTTCCAACATCTACCCGGCGGCGACGCTGGACGAGGCCGCGTCCATGGCGGTGGCGCTTGCCGAAGAGCGCGACCCGGCCGCTTCCACCGTCGAAAGCCCCGGCGTTGCCGGCGAGGCGGAAGCAGCGGCGCGGCTGCAATCGTCG
>JAUIEZ010000090.1 GCA_030429665.1 Gammaproteobacteria bacterium
CGCGCGCGGCACCGGGCATCCGCCGTGTTACGTTCTCCGTCGTATTGGGTTCGGCGCGTGGAGAATGGTCTCGGAATCCACGCTGCCGGCGGACGTCCGGGCGTTTAGAGACATGCTCCACGCCCCTGGACGAGTCGTTGGATTCGGTTCGGTCGATTGTCCGGCACAACGCCAGGTCCTTCGCCCGGCTTGGATTTTCTCCACACGAGCGAAGACCGCGCCGTTCCGACTCAATATTCCGTGCGACGCGCCTCAAGTGATCGTTGCAGGGCGGTAGCGTGCCTGGTTCATGCATATCCTTCGGTTCGGACGTTCCCTTCGATGACGAAAGATGGTCATGTTCGCGATCGTGTGAACATGATGGATTCGGAGAAAACGCAACGCAAAGACCGGGCGCCGATGTACCCACGTTCGTAAACATATGATCAAGAATATCCGAATGCTTCTCGACCTTCTCGACCGGCGCGAACGCCGCAACGCCGCGTTGCTGTTAGCGCTGATGTTGTCGATGGGCCTGATGGAAGCGATCGGCGTGGCTTCCGTGGTGCCGTTCATTGCCGTGGTCGCCAACCCGGACATCGTCACGTCGAACCCGTACCTGTCGGCCGTCGCCGGATTCCTCGGTATTTCCGATTCGAGGAAATTCCTGGCGTTGCTCGGGTTGGGCGCATTTGTCGTGCTGGTTGTCCGCCTGGCATTCACCGCCGTGACCCAATGGGCGATGGCCCGCTACAGCCTCATGCGAAGCTACACGCTGAGTAGCCGCCTGCTGCGCGGCTACATGGGACGACCCTACACCTACTTCCTCAATCGGCACAGCTCCAACCTGACGCGAACGGTGCTTTCCGAGGTGAGCCAGGTCGTCGGCAAGAGCCTGATGCCCTTGCTCGAGTTGATGGCGAACCTGGTGGTCGCGGCGTTCCTGATTTGCCTGGTCGTGGCCGTGGACCCCGTGATAGCGCTCGTCGCGGTCGCCGTCCTGGGCGGAGGCTACGGAATCATGTACCTCGCGCTGAAAGGTCATTTCACTCGGCTGGGCGCGGAGCGTGTCGAATGCAATCGCGCCCGGTTCCGGGTCGCCCAGGAAGCGCTCGGCGGTATAAAGGACATCAAGGTGCTTGGCCTTGAAGAGGGCTACCTCAAGGGTTTCAGCCGTCCGGCGAAACGACTCGCCAAGGTACAGGCGAGGTCCCAGGTCGTGTCGGAGTTGCCGCAGCTGGGAATGCGCGCCCTGGTGTTCGGCGGCATGCTGATGCTCGTCGTGGGGTTGCTGGTTTCGAGCGACGGCGATCTCGGATCGGTCCTGCCCATCGTCGGCCTGTACGCCTATGCCGGCACGCGCCTGATACCCGCCCTGCAAAAGGTCTACAAGGCCTCGATGATGCTGCGATTCGGCAAGGCCGCCCTGGATCTTCTCTACAAGGACATGGTGGAAACCGGGCAGATTGGTGCATCGCTCAAGCGTGGAGAGGTGCCGGAACCGCCGTCGCCGATGGTGCTGGATGCGGAATTGGTGCTCGACAACGTGACCTACACCTACCCGGAGGCGTCCAAGCCCGCCCTCAAGAACCTGAACCTCGTCATACCGGCGCGTACCACCGTGGGGATCGTCGGCTCGACGGGCGCCGGCAAGACGACCGTCGTGGACCTGATCCTCGGTCTGCTCGAACCGGACGAAGGCCGGCTCGTCGTCGACGGCACGGCCGTCGACGAGAAGTCGTTGAGAGCCTGGCAGTGCAATATCGGTTACGTTCCGCAGTCCATCTACCTGAGCGACGACACTGTCGCGGCCAATATTGCCTTCGGCGTTCCCGACAAAAAGATCGACTCCGATGCCGTCGAACGTGCCGCCAGGATCGCCGAATTGCACGACTTCGTGATCGACGAACTCCCCGAGGGATACGAGACGATGATCGGCGAGCGCGGGGTAAGGTTGTCCGGCGGCCAGCGTCAGCGCATCGGTATCGCGCGCGCCCTCTATCGCGATCCCGGGGTTCTCGTGCTCGACGAGGCTACGAGCGCTCTCGACAACCTGACGGAGAAGGCGGTCATGGCCGCGGTGCATAATCTGGGCCATCGAAAGACGATCATCCTCATCGCGCACAGGTTAAGCACGGTACGGCGGTGTGATTCGATATTCCTGCTCGAGCATGGCAGGCTTGTCGAACAGGGCACCTACGATGAACTGGTCGAGCACAACCGGCAATTCCGGGCAATGGCGGGCTTGCCCGGCGGTGCCGTGGGCAGCGCCTGAGCAGGGTCGTGACGCCGCGAAATCGCTGTTTTCCGCCCGCGGCTTGGGAGAGGCAATCCTGTGACACGATCCAGCGCGCGGTCGAATCGGTGCTAGCCGGCCGCGACTCGTGCAGCGTGATGCTCACCGGCGGCAGGAGCGCCGAGAGGCTCTATCTTGCCTGGGCCGGTCTCGAATCGTTCAAGTCGTTGACCGGCGTGGACTTTTACTTCGGGGACGAGCGCTGCGTGCTCCCGACATCTCCGGACAGCAACTACGGCCTCGCCATGCGCACGTTGTTTCGCGAAGGCGTGCCCGACGGCTGCCGGGTGCATCGCATGCAGGCGGAGGTCCGTGATCGGGAGGCGGCCTGCGTGGCGTACGAAACAACGCTGCCCGACCGGGTCGATGTCCTGTTGCTCGGGGTCGGCGGCGATGGACACATTGCCTCTTTGTTTCCCGGCGAGAAGGCGCTTGATGATTCCGGGCGAAGGGTCGTTCCGGCCACGGCGCCGAAGTCCCCGAGACCGCGATTGACGGTCACGCCGTCCGTCGTCGCGCAGGCGCGTTTCTCGTTCGTACTGGCGCCGGGGGAACAGAAGGCTCGCCTGTTCGAACGAATCTTCCTCTCGCCGGCGGACCACGCCGATCTGCCCGCGAAGCTTGCGGCGCGGGCGGTCTGGCTCATGGATACCCCGCTGAAACCCTATAGTGAACATGTTTGACGAAAAATCCATACTGATTACCGGCGGGACCGGTTCCTTCGGCCGGCGCTACGTGAAGACCATCCTCGAACGGTATCGGCCGAGGCGCCTGATCGTGTTCTCCCGTGACGAGCTGAAGCAATTCGAAATGGCACAGGAGTACGATGCGCCGTGCATGCGCTACTTCCTCGGCGACGTTCGCGATGCAGAGCGCTTGAAACAGGCGATGCGGGACGTTGACTACGTCATTCACGCTGCCGCGCTCAAGCAGGTGCCGGCTGCGGAGTACAATCCCATGGAGTGCGTCAAGACGAACGTTCACGGTGCCGAGAACGTGATTCGCGCGGCGCTCGACAACGACGTCAAGCGAGTCATCGCGCTGTCGACCGACAAGGCGGCAAACCCCATCAACCTGTATGGCAGCACGAAACTGGCCTCCGACAAACTGTTCGTTGCCGCGAACAACATCGCCGGTGGCCACGACACAATTTTCTCGGTCGTGCGCTACGGCAACGTCGTCGGTTCGCGGGGATCCGTGGTGCCGTTTTTCCGCAAGCTCATCGAACAGGGCGCCACGGAACTGCCGATTACCCATGTCGACATGACCCGATTCTGGATTACGCTGCAGCAGGGCGTCGATTTCGTGCTCAAGAATTTCAGCCGGATGCTGGGCGGGGAAATCTTCGTGCCGAAGATTCCGTCGGTTCGAATTACCGATCTCGCCCTCGCCATGGCCCCGGAACTCGATCACAAGATCGTGGGTATCAGGCCTGGAGAAAAGATTCACGAGGTCATGTGTCCGGCCGACGATTCCCATCTCACCCTCGAATTCGACGACCACTACGTCATCCGTCCGACGATTACGTTCGTCGGACGCAAGAATGACTTCTCGATAAACGCCCTCGACGAGCGGGGCCGCAAGGTGACGCAGGACTTCGAGTACAGTTCGGGCAACAACCCGCATTTCCTGGACATCGAGGGGATTCGCGAATTCAACCGGCTCGCCGAACTGTGATTCCCTATGGCCGCCAGGATGTGACCGACGAAGACGTCGCGGCGGTCGAGGCGGTACTTCGCTCCGACTTTCTTACCCAGGGGCCCGTCGTGCCGCGGTTCGAAGGCGCCGTCGCGTCATACTGCGGCGCTCGCCATGCCGTTGCCGTCAACTCGGCCACGGCGGCGCTTCATATCGCTTGCCGTGCCCTGGACCTCGGTCCCGGCGACTGGCTCTGGACCAGCCCGATCACCTTCGTCGCCTCGGCAAACTGTGGCGCCTATTGCGGCGCTTCGATCGATTTCGTGGATATCGACCCCGGGACCTTCAACCTCTGTCCGCGCGCTCTCGAACGGAAACTCGAAACCGCCGATCGGGAAGGACGGCTGCCCAAGGTGGTGGTTGCGGTGCACATGTGCGGGCAGTCCGCGGCCATGGCCGAAATTCACGCCTTGTCGCGACGCTACGGTTTCCGACTGATCGAGGACGCCTCGCACGCCATCGGGGGCCGATATAGGGGAGAACCGGTCGGATGCTGCCGCTTTAGCGATATCGCGGTCTTCAGCTTCCATCCGGTGAAGATCATTACCACCGCCGAAGGGGGCATGGCGGTCACGAACGACGACGACCTTGCCATGCGCCTGGCAATGTTGCGATCCCACGGCATTACGCGTGATCCCTCGTTGATGACGCGCGAGCCCGACGGACCATGGTACTACGAGCAAACGGAACTCGGCTTCAACTATCGCATGACCGACTTGCATGCCGCTCTCGGTCTCAGCCAGATGACTCGGCTCGATGCGTACGTTTCGCGCCGGGGAGCGCTGGCGAACCGTTACGACGAGTTGTTGAAATCGCTGCCGGTGAAGGTCCCGGTGCGACACCCCGACTGCCTCTCCGCCTTTCACCTGTACGTCGTCCGTTTGCGGCGCGAGCAGGTGACGCACTCGCACCGGACGGTTTTCGAGAAGCTTAGAGAGTCGGGGATCGGGGTGAATCTTCATTACATCCCGGTGTATCGGCAGCCTTACTATGCCCGTCGCGGATTTGAGCCGGCTCGATTTCCCGAGGCAGAGTCCTACTACGCGGAAGCGATCACCCTGCCGCTGTTCCCCGCAATCGAGGACGGCACCCTGGACGAGGTCGTCATGGCGCTGCGCGCCGCCTGCCAATGACCCGGATCGCGGTAATCCCGGCACGCGGTGGCAGCAAGCGAATTCCGCGCAAGAACATCAAGTCGTTTTGTGGTGCGCCGATCATTCGGTGGCCCATCGAAGTCGCGATTGACTGCGGCTTGTTCGATCGCGTGATCGTGTCGACCGACGACGAGGCCATTGCACGAACGGCGGAGACTCTCGGGGCCGAGGTTCCGTTCAGGCGGCCGGAAGCACTGGCCGACGACCATGCGCCGACCGCCGCGGTGGTCGCCCACGCCATCGAATGCCTGCGCGCGACCGGTGAGAATCCCGATCCCGTTTGCTGTATCTATGCGACCGCGCCGTTGGTGACCGCATCGGACCTTCGTGCCGGACTGGAGTCGCTCGACGCCAACGACGCGCAGTTCGCCGTCTCGGTGACCTCCTACGCGTATCCGGTCCAGCGCGCGTTACGGGTCAGACCGGATAGCCGCGTTGAAATGCTCGAGCCGGAGAATTTCTTCAAGCGGTCACAGGATCTCGAGCCGGTCTATCACGATGCGGCGCAATTTTACTGGGGACGTGCCGATGCCTGGCTGTCCGGACGGCCGCTGTTCGAGCTGGACACGGTTCCCGTGATGCTTCCACGCAATCGCGTTCAGGACATCGACACGCCCGAGGACTGGGAATTGGCCGAAAGGATGTTCCGCGACCAACGTCGACCGGCGGACACATGACGGGCTTGCTGGTTGCCGTCAGGGCCGATGCCTCGCGCGAGATCGGCACGGGGCACGTCATGCGCTGTCTGTCGCTGGCGGAAGGGCTGGCGCAGGAGGGGGCGCAGGTGTTCTTCATAAGCCGCGGACACCCCGGCAACGTGAACCGGGAAATCGAGAAGCGGGGATTCGAGGTGCGGGATTTGCCGCCGGGAACCCGGCGGAGCGAAACGCAACCCGGCGACGACGCCGACAGCTATCTCGGCTGGCTCGGCGTGCCGCGCGAACGAGATGCCCGGGAATGCATCGAAGCTCTCGGCGACGACCGTCCCGAGTGGCTGGTCGTCGATCACTACGCGCTGGACGCTTCCTGGGAAGTGATGCTCCGTCCCAGCGTCGGCAATATTTTCGTCATAGACGATCTCGCGAACCGACCTCACGATTGCGACGTGTTGCTCGACCAGGGCGTCGCCGAGGGCGGTTCCCGACGTTGGCACGACCGCGTGCCAGCCCATTGCACTCGATTGCTGGGTCCGCGCTTTGCCCTGCTGCGGGCCGATTTCGGCCGTGCCCGCAGGCGCCTTCGGCAGCGCGACGGAACGATCGGGCGGGTACTGGTGACTTTCGGCGGCGTCGACGCGGCCAACCTGACGGGGAGAACGCTGGACGCGTTACGGGACCGGGCGCTGGCGGACCTGGCGGTCGATGTGGTCGTCGGCGCCGGCAACCCCAACTTCGAAGCGCTGCAGTTGCAGGCGAAAGCGCTTGCGGGCGTCTCGCTGTATCGGGGGGTCGACGACATGGCGGAGCTGATGGCGCGCGCCGATGTCGCCTTCGGCGCCGGCGGTGCCACGACCTGGGAGATGTTGTGCATGGGCCTGCCGGCGATCATCGTCACCGCGGCGCGAAACCAGCGGCCCTCGACGCAATTTCTGCATGACAACGGGTACGTCACCTGGCTCGGAGACGCGGAGCACGTCGGCACGGACTCCATTCGCACGGCATTGCTGCGCGCGATGAATGATGCGCAGGGTAATCGTGACATGGAGCGTCTCGGCCGGGATCTCGTCGACGGAAACGGTGTTGGCCGGATAGCCGGTATTCTCTGTCACGGCATGCGGTGCGCCGACCTGAAGGTTCGACGAGCATCGCCCGACGACCGGGAATTGTTCTGGGATTGGGTCAACGACCCTGACGTGCGCGCCAACGCGTTCAACCGGGAGTCGATCCCGTGGGCGGCGCACGAACGATGGTACGACCGCAAGCTGGACGACGCCGAGACGGTCCTGCTGGTGGTGGAATCGGCGTATGGACCGTTGGGCCAGGTGCGCTTCGAGAAAAGCGGGGGCGGTTTCGTCGTCAGTTATTCGCTGGGCCGACAGTTTCGCGGCAAGGGTACGGGTCGCCCGATGTTGGCGCGGGCCATCGGCTATTTCAGGGAACTTCGCGATGACGCGCTGATTGCCGAAACCCTTTCAGGCAACCACGCGTCGGCACGAATCTTCGAGCGGCTCGGGTTCGTCGAAGTCGATGCAGAGCGGACCGGATCGAGACGGTTCAGACTCGATGCGGGACGCTTGCCCCGGGAGGTGCGCCAGGGGTCGCCCGAGGACGACGACAGGGTCTCGACGCCCGGTTCCGGCTCGACCAATGCACATTCATTGTCGTGAGAGTGGAACAATGACGTTTGACATAGGGGGCATCGCTGTCGGTTCCGGCAATCCGCCCTTCATCATCGCGGAGATGTCGGGCAACCATAATCAGTCGCTCGAGCGGGCATTGGAGATCGTCGATGCCGCCGCCGCGTGCGGTGCCCATGCGCTCAAGCTGCAGACGTATACGGCCGATACCATTACGCTCGACGTTCGTGAACGGGAGTTTTTCATTGCCGACGACGCCACGCCCTGGCAAGGCAAGAGCCTGTACGAGTTGTACCAGGCCGCCCACACGCCCTGGGAATGGCACGAACCGATCGTTCGGCGGGCCAGGGAACGCGGTCTGGTCTGCTTCAGCAGCCCGTTTGACGATTCCGCCGTCGAATTTCTCGAGTCGCTGGATATGCCGGCGTACAAGATCGCTTCGTTCGAAAATATCGACCTGCCACTGATTCGCCGGGTCGCGGCGACCGGCAAGCCGGTGATCGTATCCACCGGCATGGCCAGCGTCGCCGAGATCGACGACGCGGTGAGGACGCTGCGCGATGCCGGCTGCGAGCAATTCGTGCTGCTGAAATGCACCAGCACCTATCCCGCGTCGGCAGAGAACAGCAACGTACTCACGATTCCCCACATGCGCCGGTTGTTCGACTGCGAGGTCGGGCTTTCCGATCATACATTGGGTGTCGGAACGGCGGTGGCAGCCGTTGCCCACGGAGCCACGGTCGTCGAAAAGCATTTCACGCTCAGTCGTGCCGATGGCGGGGTAGATTCGACTTTCTCCATGGAACCGGAAGAAATGAGCCGGCTCGTCGTGGAAACCGAGCAGGCATGGCGATCGCTGGGAGCGGTCCGGTACGGACCAACCGAGGCGGAACGGCCGTCGCTGCGGTTTCGTCGCTCGCTGTATATTTGCCGCGACATGAAGGCGGGCGACGTGTTCACCGTCGAGAACGTCCGCAGCGTACGCCCGGCGATGGGCTTGCCGCCGCGTTTCCTGGACGACGTGCTCGGCCGCAAGGTCGTCAGGGACGTCAGCATGGGAACCGCGCTGACCTGGGATCTCGTCGGCTGAGTGCCGACAATGGAGATGCAACCGGCCTGTCGAAACGCGTGAACAACGGATTGTTTCTCCCACTCGAGGTGGTCAAGCGCGAGTACCTCGGGCGATTATGCCTGGCGGTGGAAATGGCCGCGCGCGGCATGCCCGTGTTCATCGGGCACAAGAAGTGGATCATTCGCCTGGCGCTCGATGCCGAGCCCGGCATATTTTTCTACAAGGACGCGGCGCGCGACGAGTGGTTTGTTCCGGGACTCAGGGACCGGGGTTTCGCGCTGGTCGCACAGGACGAAGAGGCGGGTATCATTTATGCCGACTATGCCGAATTCTTCTCGAGGCGAAAAAGCCTCGAGAACGTGCCCAATCTCGATTTGTTCTTCGCCTGGGGCGACGACGACTACGATTTCCTGGCGCGGCGAATGTGTACGGCCGAGAAATGCAACCTGGTCAAGAGCGGCGCGGTGAAGACGATACTCTGGGGCGCGCCCGGCCGGCAGTATTTCGCCGAGGATATCGACAGGATCCGGGGACGCTATGGACGATTCGTGATCTTCATTACCAATTTCGCGGTGGGGAACAGTTATCTGCCGCTGGACGAACTGCTGGGGCTCGCCGAGAAAAACGACGGCGCCGCGAGCGAACAATACCGCGAACGGTATGAGAAAGAATCAAGGCTGATGCGATTCGTCATGCGCACATCACGCGCCATTGTCGAGCGGACGGGACTTAACGTCGTCATCCGCCCGCATCCTACCGAGAACGTCGATAACTGGCGTCGTCAGGTTGCAAACCTGGACAAGGTCTTCGTGGAGCCCGAGGGCGATCTGTCGCCGTGGATACTGGCGTCCGACGGGGTCCTCCACAACAGTTGCACTTCGGGTATCCAGGCCGCCGCTTCCAACGTTCCGGTCGTCGCATTCGGCGAACTTGGCGCGGACCTCGAGGGCGCTTGTTCGGTGCCGAACGCGGTGTCCGAACCGGTTCTGGGTCTTGACGAGTTGCTCGATGCCGTCGTGGAGATGGAAGACGGCTGGTGCCGCAACGACGAGGCGCGGCTTGGCGTCCTGAGAAGAAAGATCGCGGGTGCCGGTTCGCTGCGGCCCCTCACCGACACGGCGGACGCCCTCGTACGGCTCGCAGGTACGCCGAACAAGGGCGGCAATGCGAGGCTCGGCGGCGACAGTGTTCTCTACGATGTCCGGGAGCTGTACCGCACCTCCGGACTGCGAGCACAGACCAGGCGACGTATCCTCGACCGAAACAAGCGGCCACCCATCCACAAGCGAGACATACGCCGGGACGTCGGGCGTATCGCCGCGATGTTGGGACACGGCCGGGATGTCGACATTCGGCGCGTTGAGATGAACTCGTTCTGCATTCGCGCCAAGTGAGCGATCGCGGCCACACTGATTTCAACAATCTATCGTCGTTTCCCGGCCGCCGGGACGACTCGAAGATCAGGATCTAGATCATGAATGCAACACCAACGAAGGGATTGGGTCGCCTTTTCCAATTGGCGCCCGCCTTGGTGGGGTCGTGCGCGGCCGCGCGGAAGGCGGGCCTGGCGGGCAGCGCGCTGGAGGTGCTCAGGGCCGCGCGCCTCGATACCCACGTCATCGAGGAAACCCGCCGAATAATGTCCGATTTGCCCGACGGGGTGGTGGAGAAGTTTGCTGCTTACTACAAGGATCGCGATCCCTCCAACCGCAAGGTCAAATCGAAGTACTACAATCTACCGGTGCACGTCGCGCACGCGGTCTGGCAGGCCAAGCAGCTCGGGCTGTACCGGGTGGACAAGAAGCTTACTATCGTCGACCTCGGGACGGGATTCGGTTATTTTCCGCTCGCATGTGATTCGATCGGCCACAAGGCCGCGGGACTGGACTGGGACCGGTGGAAGGTTTACGACAGCATAAGCGGCGACATTCCGATCGATAGAAGCGAGTGGATCGTTACCCCGGACGAGCCCATGCCCGACATGGGTGTTTCGGTTGACCTCGTCACGGCTTTTCGTCCGGTGTTCTACTACGAGTTCGATTGCGACAGCCTGTGGGGCGAGGAGAAGTGGCGACGCTTCTTTTCCGCGCTTGTCAGGCACCTTTCGCCCGATGGCCGGGTGTACATCGGAGAGAATCGTATTAGCCAGGGACAGAAGCCCGCACTGGAAGCAATGCGGGCATTGTTCAGGGAGGTTGGCGCCGAGCCACACCAGAATGGGTGGTTGTTCGCAACGGAGGCCTTGGCGCGCCTGTCGGGAACTTCACAGGCGCATGGGATGCTCGACGGGAACGTCATGGTCGACGAATCGAGTCGACGCTCGTGATACTGCCACCTTGCCGACGTCCGCGAACCGGGATGTCGCGCATGGCCATCGCCTCTTGGCCTGGCCGATGGCTGTCAGATGGCTGTCAGATGGCTGCAACAAGGCCCACCGCGATACTCATGTGCTGCAATAACCATACTCGGCGACCAATGGTCGTCATACGGGGTTGACCAAAGTACCCGCCGCAAGAGGTGTTCTCGGTGCCGGGGTCGAGCTCGCGGATATCCGATTGCGAATCAACCGGTATTTCGAAGGCCGGGGAAATGCGAGGGGAGGGATTTACTATTTCAGAAAGAACGCGGCCTATCCGCTGCGCTCGTTGGCAGGTTCACCAAGAAGGCTGGTAGGATTTCTGAGTCACCTGGTCGTCGGACGTCTGCTGTTCGTGTACCTGCTGGTGCAGGATGCGCGCGTCCGGGTAAAACACCACATTCGTGTTTACTACAAGAATCCCGACGGCCGGCAGGTCACCGTGAAGATCGCAGTACCTTCCGGAAACCGGGACCGGAATTTCGCGCGGGAGATTCATGCACGCAGACTCTTCCGTGAACTTGCGCCGCCGATACTCGACTACGATCGCAAGGCACTCGGTTGGTTCGTCGAGCCCGCGCTCGATATTGACCGTGATGTGGACAACCGGCTCAAGCTGGAACGGTTTGTCCGCTCCTATGCCCGCGATTTCTACCGGACCTTTGCGACGTCCCGCCCGCTGCCGCGGGTCCTCCGAAAGCTCGGTGTCGATGCGGACAATGTCGAGGCGGTGCTGAACGCGTACCCCGCGCATCCGGCCGTCGAACTCGATCGCTCCAGGGTCACCTGCACGATGGTTCACGGGGACCTCTCCCCGGTGAACATGCTGGCGACCATCGACGGGCGCTTCTTTCTGACCGATTTCGAGAACATGTCCGCGGGGATGTTGGCGCTGGACGTGGCGCGAACGACCAACGACGCCAATATTGGCGAGATCCTGGACCTCATCCGGGACTGCTCGAGAGACGATGTGCTTCCGCCCCTGGAGCAGTTGTGGGTGGCGGCGGCCATTCGGCTGGCGCGTTTTCTCCAACAAACCAGTGCGACACCGGTCGGCACGGGCGGGAACGATGTCGCGACATTCCAGGCGCCCAAGGCTGCCCGGATCGAATTCGTCGAGCGGAAAATACGGGTTCTTTTGGGCATTTTGGCCGATAGAGCAACCGCGACGCCGACCGGTCCTCGTGAGGGGTATACGACATCAACCCCCCGCAGTCGCCCGAAGCCGTAGTCCATGCAACCATTCACCGTCTTCAAACGATGACCAAGATAATATGCATCAATTCCAAGGGGCCCATGGGGTCGGCGCTGCTTGGCGGATTGATCGAGAAACTGGGCGTGACCAACGTCCCGCTCAGGACATACGGACTGAGCGAATATCTTCTCGGGGAATATGCTCTCGATTCGGGTCACATGCAGAGACTCGTCGCCGACTGGGTGCATCGACACAGCAAGCCGATCCGCCTGGGCGGCGTCAACATCATCGACCGCGACTCGCAGACACCGAGGCCGTTCAGCGACGTCGAGCGCGTGAGCGAAGACCTGGAGCGGCTGATGTCCACGCGATTCGAGACCATCGAGTCATTGTATCGCGCCTGCGTGACGGTGTTCGCGAAGTCCGTGACCTACAAGGACGTGGATACGGGCGGCGACGCGTTCATTGACTATTGCATCGACTTCGGAGAACACGGCGATCGCGCCAGGGAGTTGCACGACGCTTACCTCGATGCTTTCGAGGATGTCAGGATGATCCATCTCCATCGCGATTTCGAGGGCTGGATCAATTCGATTGCCGCGCAAAAGTTCGCCAAGCGCGAAATCGGCAACCGTTTGAGCTTCAGGCTCAAGAGTTGGGTCAAGCATTATTCCAACTACGAGAACGCCGTGGCGGGCCTGCCAGGGTTGCACCTCGATTTTCGCGAGTTGTTTTCGACACCGATCGAAAAACTGGCGGAGAAGATACGTCAATTCGCGGATCTGCCCGCGCGCGACGTCGATTGGCGCCAGGAAAATTATGACCTTTACGGCAGGACCGTGCCGTTCGACAAGGCGTTCACGCCGGCCGACGAAGGTATCGTCTACCTGGACCGTTTCGCCCAGCGTTACTTCGCGCGTTTTTCCTCGAACCCGGAACTGGTTGGACTCAAGGAGAAGGTCATCGCGCGTTTTCTGTACCTCTGGGGATACGGGCGCTACAAGCTCCAGGGGTACTGATGGGTCGTGGCGCGCGACGATGTGTCCAGGTCGACCGGCACACGGACCCCCGACCCCGGGCTGTCGACGTGACGCGCGCAACCGTTGGCAATGCCGGGGCCAAAACGTCGAGCTTGTACTATCTCGCCAGCGGACCGGTGCCTTCGGAGGCCGCTAACGCCGTGAATGTCACTCGCATGAGCGCGGCCCTCGAGGCCACGGGCTACGAGGTTTCGATCCTGGCGCCAACCACGAACCTCGTCGAGGCGCTGCGTCGCCGCCGGGATCTGGCGACCGCGGAGGCGAGCGGCCGACACTTGATGCTCGAGCGTGCCTGGTTTCCACGGACCCGTGGAGGCGGAGCGGTCTATCGCTCGATGCTCTCCGGCATGTTGAAGCGACGAAGGCCCGACTTCGTATACGGGCGCATGCTCCACGGCTGCCGTATTGCCGCCCGACTGGGCATACCGACCGCGTTCGAGGCACACATGCCCGTATGGGAGCACGACCCGGTCAAGGAAGCCGCGTTCCGGGAAATGACCCGGGCCCCGGCGTATTGCGGCACGGTGGTCATCTCCAACGCCCTCGGCAATGCCCTGGTCGCGGCCTACCCGGATGTCACGGATCGCGTCATCGTTGCCCATGACGCGGCCGAGAGCCGCCCCTGCCCGCCGTTTCGCGCCGCCGATGCCAGGGAGCGATTCGACGTGCTCTACGCGGGCAGCCTCTACCCGGGGAAGGGGATCGAGATGCTGGTGCAACTGGCGGCGCGGTGTCCCTGGGCGCATTTCACGGTCCTCGGCGGGTCGGAAGGCGATGTCGACCGCTGGAGATCCGCCCCGGGAGGGAACCTCGGCAACGTCGAGTTCCTCGGTCGCCGGCCGCACTCGGCCGTCGCGGATTGCCTGGAGACGGCCCACGTCCTGGTCGCGCCCTATCAAACCACTGTCAGCGCCCGGGGCGAACGCCGGGACATATCCCGCTGGATGTCGCCGCTGAAGCTGTTCGAGTACATGGCGGCAAACCGGCCGATCGTGGCATCCGATCTGCCCGTGCTGCGGGAAATTCTCGAACACGACCGAAATGCACTGCTCGCCGCGCCGACGGACGTGGACCAGTGGGCAAAAGCGCTCGACACGTTGCGTGGCGACCCCGAGCTTGCCCGGCGCCTGGCCGCCGCCGCCCGCGCCGAGTTCGAGCGCGAGCATACCTGGACCGTCCGGGCGCGACGGGTCGTCGACGCGCTCGGTTGGCCATCGTCGGCGGACTCGGCCGGGACGGCCGCGTCAAGCCGGTGAGGTATCGGCTCGCGTCCGGAAAATTCGGCCTGGCGCGGTATGGTAAAGTCGCGGCGCACGGGGACGGGCGGTCACCGCACGGCTCCGGCGGCGAGCCCGCGCCCCGCCTCGCACAACCCACGCGAATTTCGGATTGTCATCATGTCGAGTGAAAGCCAGAAGGGCAACGAGCGCCTGCGCGAGTTCTACGAGAAGATCTACGAGGACGGCGAGGAAAATTATTTCAGCAAGTTCAAGCAGGGCGTGGATGCCAGTGAGACGAACGAAGTCGTTCTCGACATGGTCCCGTGGTCCGGTAAATCGGTGCTCGACGTCGGCTGCGGCACCGGCAGCCTGTTGCGGGAGATCCTGTCGAGAGGCGCCCGGCGTGTCACCGGGGTGGACTATTCCGAGAAGGCAATCGAGATCGCGCGGGCGCGAACCGAGGGAGACAAGGCCGAGTTCGTGGCCGGTAACATCTTCGACATGCCGGTTGAACGTCACGATGTCGTGGTGTCGTGCGGCACCATGGAGCACAGCGACGAGCCGGCCCGGTTCCTGGAGGCGTTAAGCGCACGGTGCAGCGCCGACGGGTGGATCGTCGTTACCTGCCCGCACTTCATCAACGTACGCGGATTCGTTTGGATGGCGCTCGCGAAACTGCACGACGTACCCATGTCTCTGACGGACCTGCATTTTCTCCATCCGTGGGAAATCGGGACCTGGTGCACCGACCTCGGACTCCAGGTTGATCGCTTCGTTACGTTCGACCATGCCCGGGGCAATGGCGCCGATCTTGTCAATGATTTCGACAAGCGACTGACGAACGCGCTGCGCGACGCGGGTATGGACAACAGCAGGGTTCCCGAATACCTGCAATACCTGGGCAAGCTGGTCGAATACCTCGAACGCGCGTCGACCGTGCGTCTCGAGGGCGCCACGGCGGCATACCTGATCAAGCGGGCGACTTCGCCGGCGAATGCCCCATGACGCGGACGTTGGGAGTCGTACCGGCACGGGGCGGGTCCAAGGGTGTTCCACGCAAGAACCTGAGGCCGCTTTGCGGCAAGCCGCTCATCGCGTGGACCATCGAGGCGGCGCTTTCGTCGCGGCTCGACCGGGTCGTCGTATCGTCGGACGACGACGAAATCATCGACGTCGCGAACCGTTATGGCGAACTCGCGCCGTTTTCGCGTCCCGCCGAGCTGGCGACCGACGACGCGAGAACCCTGCCGGTGGTCCAGCACGCCCTGCGCTTCGTCGAGGCCGCGGGGGACCGTTTCGACGTCATCGTATTGCTCCAGCCCACGACCCCCATGCGTCGCGCCGCCGACATCGACGCCGGCCTCGAGAAGATGTCACGCGGCGACTGCGATTCCGTCGTCACCGTCGTGGACGTTGGCGCGCACCATCCCTTTCGCATGAAGCGAGTGGTCGACGGTGACCTGTTGATCAACTACGTCGATCAGGGCTTCGAGGACATGAGACCGCGGCAGGAGTTGCCGCCGGTTTACATCAGGGAAGGCTCGCTGTATATCGCGACACGGGAGCTGGTGATGGAGCGGGGTACGTTGGTAGGCGATCGAGCGCGCGCGCTCATTGTCGACCCGGAACGCACCGTCAACATAGACACCGAGGCGGACTTTCTTCGCGCCGAGTCGCTGATGACCGAATGTACCTGCGGCTGAACGCATGAGAGTGTATTTGCCGGAGCCCGAGAGCTTCTCCCGGTGGGCTCTCGACCGACTCGTCCGTGAACGCTCTCTCGCCTCCGTGCCGGCGGATGCCTCGGTGCTGCTGGTGCGCGTGGGTACCCGGGTCGACCGGCGGATGCTCGACGCCATGCCGGAACTGCGCGTGGTGGCGAGCGCCACGACCGGACTGGACCACATCGACGACGATGAATGCCGCAAACGCGGCGTTCAAGTTCTCTCGCTGAAGGGAGACACCGCGTTTCTCAGTGACTTGCCGAACACGGCCGAGCACGCGTTTGCCTTGCTCCTTGCGCTGTATCGCCGTCTTCCCGCAGCACTGGCAGACGTCTTCGCGGGACGATGGCGGCAGGCGCCATTTCGCGGATCGACCCTGGGCGGGAAGTGCTTCGGGATCGTCGGATACGGACGCCTGGGCCGAATTGCCGGACGTATCGCGACGGGATTCGGGATGGACGTCCTGGCATATGACCCGCAGCCGCGTTGCTCCCCGGAACCGCCCGTTCAGTGCGTCGGATCGCTCGAGGAACTGGCCGCGCGGGTGGACGTCCTGTCGCTGCACGCGGACCTCAACGCGTCAAATCGCGCGATGATCGACGCGCGCGTGTTCGGGCACATGCGTCCCGGCAGCGTACTTCTCAACACGGCGCGCGGGCAATTGGTCGATGAATCGGCGCTCCTCGAAGCGCTCGAAACCGGAACGATTGCCGGCGCGGCACTCGACGTCATCTGCGACGAAAGTGTGTTCGACGAGGGCAACCGCCTTGTCGCATACGCCCGTCGCAACGAAAACCTCCTGCTGACGCCGCACATCGGCGGTCAGACCGAGGAAGCGGTCGTGGCCGCGGACAAACATATCCTGTCGAAACTTGAAAACTGGTGCGCAACGAATGCCTGTTGAATTCATAGCCGAGTTCTGCCAGAACCACAACGGCGATACCGTCCTTCTCGACGAGATGATCCAGGCCGCCGCCGAAAGCGGCGCAAGGGTCGGAAAGATCCAGACCATCTTCGCGGACAACCTCAGCTACCGCCCGAAGTTCGAAACCGGTGTGACGGTGGCAGGAGAGCAGGGCGTGATCCAGCGCCCCTATCGACCGGAGTACGACCGATTGAAGGGCCTTGAACTGGATTTCGATGCTCACGCCCGGTTCGTCGAACTCTGTAACGACCGGGGACTGGTTCCAATGACGACCTGTTTTTCCCGTGAGCACGTCGGGCGAATCCGGGATGCGGGATTCCAGTACGTCAAGGTCGCTTCCTACGATTGCGCTTCCTATCCGATGTTGCGCGAACTCGCGTCCTGCTTCGACGAACTGGTCGTGTCGACGGGCGCCACGTTCGACGACGAAATCGTGACCGCGACACGGGTGCTTCACGGGTGTCGATTTTCGTTGCTTCACTGCGTGACGCTTTATCCCACGCCGCTCGACCAGGTCCATTTGTCGAGAATGGATTTTCTGCGGCCCCTGTGCGACCGGGTGGGTTTCAGTGACCATTCCCTCGTGTCGCGTGACGGCGTGATTGCGGCCAAGGTCGCCTGCCATCTCGGTGCGAAGATCGTGGAGCGGCATTTCACGCTGCTGCCCCCGGAGAACACCAAGGACGGCGTCGTGTCCGTCGGCCCTGACCACGTTCGGGAGCTCGTCGAGTTCGATGCGATGGATTCGCAAGCGCAGCGGGAATTACTTGACGAATCGCATCCGGGCTGGGAGC
>JAUIEZ010000091.1 GCA_030429665.1 Gammaproteobacteria bacterium
ACCGTGGCCGCGCCGCGTCGCGACAGGACGCCCAACCTCAACCTGGTCATGGCGGATCTCGAACGCGAGCAGCGCGTCATGCCGCTCACCGACACCGAGGACATGCAAAGCTACGCGGTCATCAAGGCCGATTCGGATGATTTTCGCTCCCAGTTCGACCTCGACGACACCGAGTATCGCGGCACCGACGACGTCAGCTACAGCTTCCACAGCGTGCATCGGTCCGGCCGCGAGCTGTCCTTCTCCCTCAACGACAGCCTGAGCGACCGGTTCGGCGCCGTGTCCCTGCTCGACGAGGACGCCGGGAGCATCGACTTCCTCCGCGGCGAAGCCTTTAGCGCGCCGTTCATGGGCTTCACCGACGAGGGTCTGAGCTCCGCGGCCAAGTTCGCGGCCGGCGACAACGTCAGTGTCAAGTTCGGCCTTTCCGCGAATGACGAGGAGCGTCGGTGGGGCCTCGAGAGCGACAGCGCGTTTTTCGAAACCAGCTACGAAACACAGCGTTGGGGGCTGGCCCTGCAGATCGGCGAGCTGGACGAGGACGGCAGCCTGTTTGGCGGCGCCTCCGACGGGCCGTTCAGCGTCGAGGCCGCGCGCACCGTGTCGGTGGGCGTCTCCGGTCGCTACAACGTGGGCGAGCGCACGGCGCTGATCGGCAGCTACACCGTGGGCATGACCGACGTCAGGCACAGGGACGAGGGCCTGCTGAAGAACTTCTCGACGCTAAAATCGGAGAGCTATGGCGCCGGTCTGGTGAGCTTCGACGTCATGCGAAAAGGCGACGCTCTCGGCGTTGGCGTGTTCCAGCCGTTGCGGGTGTCCGGCGGCGAAGTCGATGCCACGGTGCCCTACGAGCGCGACATCGAGGGCAATATCTATTCGCAGACCGGTCGTTACAGTCTCGTACCCGACGGCGCCGAGCGCAACTACGAGTTGTACTACCGTTTCGATGTCGGCCGCAACGTCCGTTTCGGTTCCCATTTCCTTTACCGGGACGAGCCGCTGCACGACGCCGACGCCGATCGCGAGCGTGTCGTCATGTTCACTCTCGACCGCGATTTCTAACCATTTTTCAGGGTCGGTTGCCGGGTTTTCGCCGGGCCGGCCTCGTCCCGACGCTTGACGCGGTACCTATCCGCGTCGGGCCATGCCGGGCCCGTGCGCCGTTTCGGGAACATGCACCATTGAACCAACCGATCCTGCCGTCCGCGACCAACATGCCCCGCCGCCCCGTATCGATCCGGGAATGAACGAGGAACGGGCGCATGTCCTGCTGATCAGTACCCAGCCGTTTTTCCAATGGCGCGGTAGCTCGATTCGCGTGAAATTCGATCTCCTTGCCCTCGAGTCCCTGGGATACGACGTCGACCTGCTCGCGATGCCCTACGGCAGCGACGATCCGGAGGTCAGTGCCACGATCCGGCGGCCTCCGCGGCTGCCGGGTGTTCGCAACCTGCCGATCGGCCCGTCGCCCGCCAAGATGCTTCTCGATGCCGTTCTCGTGTTCCAGGCGCTCTACCTCGCCGTACGGCACCGGTACCGCGTGATCCACGCCACCGAGGAAGGCGGGGTGATCGCCTGGCTCGTGGCCCGGTTGACCGGGGCGAAATGCATCTACGAAAAGCATTCGGATCCCGCCTCGTATGCCGGTAGGGGCCTGCGCAACGTCCTGATGAAGGCCTATGGCAGCGTCGAGGCGTTCGCCGCGCGACACGTGGACGCCGTGATCTGTACCGGTCCGGGGCTAGAGCTCCAGGCGCGGAGGTACGCGCCGGATGCGCTCGTCTACCACGTGCCGGACATTCCATCCTCGCGCGCGGATCCCGATCCCGGCACGGTGCGACGACTGGCAGGGGAGTTGCGCAAGAATCCCGACGACGTGGTGATCGCCTACGTCGGATCGTTCGCGGTTTACCAGGGCATCGACCTGTTGTTCGACACCATCCCGCGGGTGCTCCAAGGCCAACCCCGGGCCCGTTTCCTGATTGTCGGCGGCAGCGACGGCGAAATTTCATCGCGCCGCCAGGCACTGGGGGTCCATGCCGACCGCGTGCGTTTTGCCGGCCGCATCGCGCCGAATGAACTGCCCGCCTGGTTGGCAGCGTCCGATATCCTGTTGGTTCCGCGGCTGGCCGGCGTCAACACGCCGCTGAAGGTCCTCGACTACTTCAAGGCCGGCCGGGCCATCGTGGCGACCGATACCGAGGCCAACCGGTTGATTCTGGACCGCGCGTGCGCACGGATGTCGCCGCCCGAAGCCGACGCCTTCGCGGCGGCCATCGGCGACCTGGTCGAAGACCCGGGCGAGCGCGAGCGGATCGCCGCCGAGGGGCGGCAGCGATATCTCGATCGCTATAACTTCGACGTTTTCAGGGCGAAACTGGCTGAAATCTACCGAGCGCTGGAGGCCGGTCCGGGGAGGAAAGATGCGATTCAAGATTGATACGCACGTTCACATCTACCCGTTCTACCAGGTCGCCGCGGCGCTGGATTCGCTCATCGACAACATGGATACGAGCGACGGGTCGTCGCGCGTCGCCTGCCTGACCGAACGGTACGATTGCTTTCTTTTCGACCGACTCGCCGCCGGCGGGGATGCCGCCGTCGCCGCCGCCTGGGACGCGTACCGCGAGACGGATACGGTCGTGCGTCTCGTGCGCCGCCGTGATCGTGGCGAGCTGCACTTGTGCGCCGGGCAGCAGATCGTCACCGCCGAGAACATCGAGGTGCTGGCGCTTGGCATGGCCACGCGCGTGGTGGACGGGGCCAGCGCGACGGAAACCGTCGACGCGGTGCTGGCTGCCGGCGGCGTGCCCGTTGCTGCCTGGGGTTTCGGTAAGTGGATTGGCGCGCGCGGCGGGGTCGTTCGCGATCTCCTGCGCCGCTATGAACCGGGGCAGATCGCACTGGGCGACACGACGATGCGCCCACACGGTTGGGCCACTCCGTTTATAATGCGCGCCGCGCGGCGACAAGGCTTCCGTGTTCTGGCCGGCTCCGATCCTCTGCCGTTCGCGGGCGAGGAGCGCCGCGCGGGCAGCTACCACTGCGTGGTGGATGCCCCCGGGGCGACCCCGGCCAACGTGGTCGAGCGACTGCTGGCGCTGCCCGCGGACGGCGTTCGAACCGCGGGTTCGCGGGGATCGCCCGTCGCCGTGGCGCGTCGCATCCTGGCCCACAAACGATCCGCCAACTGAAAATTCCGAACCCGAACCGACACATGCAGCCCATGGAAAACCGACTTGCGCCGTATCGCGGCAAGACCGTACTGGTTACCGGCGCTACCGGCTTCACCGGTCGCGTTCTCGTCCACAAGTTGCTGGACGCCGGGGCGAACGTGCGAGCCATCGCCCGCCGCAGTTCGGACCTTGGCGACCTGGCGGACACCGGCGTGACGTGGTATCGCGGCGACGTGTTCGACCCGGACGTGGTCGAGCAAGCCGCTTCGGGGGTCGCCTACGTCTTCCATCTCGCCGCGGCGTTTCGGGAGGAGAAATCGACCGACGACGACTTTCGCAAGGTTCACCTGGACAGCACGAAGCTGATTGCCCGGGCGGTACTGGGACAGGAGGGTTTCGAGTGCTTCGTTCACGTCTCCACGGTCGGCGTACACGGTCACATCGAAAGCGGTCTCGCGGACGAGAACTATCGTTTCGCGCCGGGTGACGGTTATCAGCGCACGAAACTCGAAGGCGAACAGTGGATCAAGTCGTTCGGCGACGAGAGCGGCCTGCCGTACAGCATTATTCGGCCGGCGCCGATCTTCGGCCCGGGTGACATGCGCTTGCTGAAAATATTCCGCATGGTCAGCAAGGGCTACCTGTTGATGCTGGGCAAGGGCCGCGGCATGTATCACCTGGTGCACGTCGACGATCTCACCAATACCATCGCGCTGGCCGGGCTCGTACCCGCGGCGCGCGGCGAGGTGCTGATTTCCGCCGGCGACGAGCCGATCTCCATCGAGGAAATGTCGCGTATCATCGCCCGCACCCTCGGCAGGAAAGTGCGAACCGTTCGCCTGCCGATCCAGCCCTTCTACTGGGCAGCGGACATCTGTGGCGTGGTATGCAAGCCGCTGGGTATCGCACCGCCCATCTACCGGCGGCGTGTCGACTTCTACACCAAGGACCGGCAGTTCGACAACCGCAAGATACGTCGCTGCCTCGACTACGAGTTCGGGTACGACAACGAGAAGGGGATCGTGGAGACGACCAACTGGTACCGCGACAAGGGATTGCTTGGGTAGGTCGATGCTGCGGCCGTCGGTTGTGAAAAGCCGCGTGCGGCAATGCGCGCTCCGCGACGACCGGCCGTCCTTGCCGACGACGCCCGGCGCGATGGCGGAATCGCCTTGACGCGGCATCGGACCCGGCGGTAACGACAAAACTTTAGAGGCAACGATGAAACGAATTACCGTCCTTGGCAACAACTCCGGCCGCAATGCCGGCGACGCCGCCATACTGGGCAATCTGCTCAGGGACATCTCCTCGCTATATCCCGACGTGCAGTTCAAGGTGCCGACGACGCATCCGGGCTTCATTCGCGCGAACTTCGGTCAGTACAACGTCAAGCCCGTGCCGCTGCTGCCCTGGTACGGCGCGATCAAGAACTTCGGCATACCGATGGCGCATTCGATGTTGAGTACGGATCTCGTGCTGATCTGCGACAATATTCTGTTCGACCGAAAATTCTACAACCCGCTGTTCAATAACCTGGCGTCGATATCACTGGTGGCGCCGTTCTGCCGCCGGCGCGGTATCCCCATCGTGTTGTACAACGTGTCGATCGGCCCTATCGATTACCCCTACGGAAAGAAGGCGCTGCAGAAAGTCCTCGATGCCACCGACCTGATCATCACGCGCGACGAGCAGACCGGCGAACTCATCGAACGGCTGGGACTGCGCCATGCCGAGATCATCCGGCATGCGGACTGCGCGCTGAATACGGAGCCGACCGCCGGCGAGAAACTCGAGCGCATTATCGCCGACGAGGGATTGTTCACCAATGCGAAGGGCACCGTGGGGTTCAACGTCAATGCCTATATCGACAACTGGAGCATGACGGGCACCTATTCGCAGGAAGACTTCTGCCGAACCGTGGCGGCCGCGGTGGACAAGGTGATCGAGGACTACGACGTCGACGTGATCTTTTTCGTCACCCAGATCATGGATATCGAAAACACCAACCGGTGCATTTCGTTCTCGAAGCATGCCGATCGCATCAAGGTCATATCGAACAGCAAGTATACGTACGAAGATATCGCAGCATTGCTCGCGCGCGTCGAGTTGCACGTCGGATTGAGAACCCATACCTTGATCTTTTCGGCGGCGGTGGGTACCCCGATGATCGATATCTCCTCCTATCCGAAGAGCCGTGGATTCATGCGCACCATAGGGCAGGAGGGTCGTTTCATCTCGTTTGAGAATCTCGATCCCGACTACATCAAGTCGAAGGTCGACGAAGTATGGGGGCAGCGCGACTCGATCCGAACCGATCTGGAAACGCTGGTCGCCGAGGAGAAGCGCAAGGCGAAGGAAAGCGCGTCGCTGATCGAGCGTTTTCTTCGATAGTTTGTTCCGGTCCCGTTCGTTCGGTCAGAACTTGCGGATTCCGAGCAGACCGACGAATACGAAGAAATAGGTCGACAGCAGGAAAAGCGCGACAAACAACGACGAGACGATGCGCGGCCGCAAGCTCGCGCGTACGACGGCCAGGGTCATTCCGATGATAGTGACCATCGGAAAAAAGTAACGCCCCTGCGGCTGGAAATCCTTCGTCCATGCCTTCCACAAGGTCAGCGAAAGAATCAGGCAGAACATGCCGATGCCGGCAAGGACGGTAAACTTGTCGATCCTCGAACCCGATCGCATAACGTCGTACAGCAAATAGGCCACGAATACCAGGAGCAGCACCGCGACAAGTTGGTAATAGGTGGGCGGTCCGAGTATCTCGAGGTAGCCGAAATGTCCGAAGGACGAGTAGAACACCTTGGTTCCCCAGTGGTGTTCGAATAACGCCGTGAAGGGCAGTCCCTTGTCTCGCCAGTAAAGCGTCGGGCTCAGTTTCTCGGGGGGGGCGTGTCGCCGATACGAGTCGTGGGCCATGCGTTCGCTGCATTGCTCGATGGTTGGTCCACGATTGAAATCGTTGGCGGCTTCGTGCGCGTAGAGCCACCAGGCCAGGAGCAGCATCGAGACGACTACCGCGGGGGCGAGCCGTTTGACGTATATCCACACGCGCCGGTCCGTGGCCATCAGGTATACGAGCGCGACCCAGATACCCATGAACAGGTCGGCTACGAAGAAGTTTTTCTTGATCAGCAACAGGGCCGCCGCCAGTGAGCCAAGTCCAATGAATCTTGGAAGGCGGTTCCTCGCACGCGCGTCTGCCAGCGCATTGCGAAGCATGCTTTCAGGCGAGACAAGCTGGTGTGCGGCAATCAGCGTGGTAAAAAGCGCGAAGGCGTCCGAGTTGACGTAGCTGAAGACATACCATACCTGCGGAGATGCCAGCACGGGCAGGCAGATCAACCTGAACGGGATGGATCTTACGGACAGGATAACCAGCAGGGCGAAAAGCGATAAGTTGAAGTAGCGCAGCCGAAACGACTCGCTGATCGGTAGGAAACCCAGCGCGCCGGCGAATTTTCCGGTCAGGAAATAAGAGATTTCGAGCGAATTCAGGCGCGATACGCCGTAGGGACTGTAGGTGTGCAGCGTGTCCTCGGCGCACGCCGGGGGAGGTCGGTCGTGGTCGATGTAGTAGCGAGCCGCCAGGATGTGGACGTACTCGTCGGGATGCGCGTTGATGCGGCTGGTGGTCGCCATGATCATTATCAACGTGAAGGCGACGAGCATCACGTAAGGCACAAACTGGTAATCGCGCGCAATCCATTTCAAGGAGCGGGCGATGAGGACGCAAAGAAAGATGAAGCCGGCTACGCGCCAGGCAAAGCCGGTAACGAATCCGCCGGTGGGCGCGGGCGGTTCGTCCAGGATCAACTGCAGTTGCGGATCGTGTGAGGCCGATTCGACTGCAAGTCCGCCTTTTCCGATGTGCCAATCGTCGATATGTCGAAATGGTTGCAATTGCGACAGCGATGCCGGGTCGCGCAGTCGAAGCGGATCGTGGCCGTACTCGTAGATCGAGAACTCCCGGATCAGGACGCGGCCCGGGTTCGTCAGGGGGTCGAAGCGGATTCGGCGGATGTTGTCGAGGTCGCCGATCAGCAGCTTGTAGTGGTGATTGTGCGGATAGATCCGCGTGTGATGGACGCGCTTCTCCGAGTAGTTCTGGTTTTCTCCCGCCCAGTAAATCGATATACCCGTCGGTCTCTCCGCGTGGATCTCGATCTCGACGTACGCGGTGCTCATCAGATCGTGGATGGCTACCGAGGCGGCGAGGATGAGCGATGCCCACAGGATTGCGCGGGGATGACGTCGCAGCGTGCGCAAGATCGACTGCAGCGCCCGCATGACGCCGAACCGCATTGCTCCCAACATGGGATTAGCGCCCGTGCGGTTCGGCCACGCCCTGGCGAGTATCGGCGCTATCCTGTCTGCTGATCGTCATTGTTGCGCGTCTGAGCACGACCTGTCGGTTTTGCCAATGCCCGGTTGCCGGGATACGGCTGCCGTGCGCGACGTACACGCGATGGTCCGGCAACTGCGGTGCGACGTACCGGCGTCCGTGCGCTGGATTATACAGGCCAATGCGTCGCCTACGGCGACGGCATCCGTGGCCTCATCGCTTGAGAATCAGAATATTGGTATCCGAAAGCGACTGGTTGATGAAGACGAAATCGGCCAGGTTGATCGAATTGGTCGAGGCGGGCCCGTAAAGCGTGGTCCAATCCTCGTTGTCGAATTGGTCGTAAAGCAACATGTTGCCGGAAGCATCGATCTGGCCGATCAACTCGTGAATGATGCTGCCCTCCGGCACGCTCGTCGTGATCACGACCCGGCTCCCGGTGTGAGAGATTGTCGCGGTCAGGTTCTGGTAGTTCCCGTTGACGCTCTTGTAATAACCAGCCCAATCGCCGTTCAGGTTCGGACCGACCACGTTGGTAGTGGTTGTCGCCGAAGCGGTTGACGAGGTACTGCCGCCTCCGCCGCTGGAGGACTTGCCCTTGCCTCCGCCGCAGCCTACCGAAAGTGCTGCGACGAGCATGCACACCAGCACCGTCCGACGTCGGGTAGTGGCATGGGTAACGGGTGTCGATCGACTGGAAGAAAGCCGGCAGGTAGCCATGATTGGGTGCGTTCCGTAACGATTGTTATTGCCTGAAACTCGCCTGGACGAGCGGACAGTCGCGGAACGACATGTGTATGTCAGCCGTCATACATCGGAACGGCGCACCCGAAACTGCCGGTTTGCTTTATCTACGATAATGCGAAAAACTTTGACAATAAGAATGATATTATCGACTTGTTATCTTGTCAAAAAAACGATAGGCGATTAATGCGATCCCATGCGTCGGTATACGATGCCAAAGGCGCCGATCGCATTTGGTTTCGCCAGTTCCCGCCGGTTTCGCTTGACGCGCATTCCCCAATCAATAAAATGCTTACGCAGGTGGCGATAACGAGTTTGAATTCATGCGTATTTGGTATCGAAAGGAATCCCATTCGGGCGGTTCGAATGTTTCCTCCCGGCGCTTAAACGGAAATGGACAGTATATAGGAATTCGAATAATATCCCGGCTGTTTTTCAGTTTGCGGCGGTCCATGCGTCGATAGTCGTTCGTCGTCGACGTGGGGAGCACACAATGTCGAACTACCCAACGAGAGATCCTAAATGAATTACCAAACCAACGCTTCGCGATTCGGATACCGGAAACTCGCCGTGTCGATGATGCTGGGAGGGGTTGTCGCGTTTGCGCTGGCCGGTTGTCATGTCGACGAAGTGAAGTCGAGCTCCGGCGGCGGTACCGCCACGGCAGCGGCACCGGCGAACAACTCCTCGTCCGGTTCGATCACGCCGGCGCCCACGCCGACGCAGACGCAGACAACGGCAGCCAATACCGCGCGTGCTTCCTGCAGTCCGTTCCCGGGCGGATCGGGCATGATTTACAAGCCGTTTTCCGAAGGTGACGGCAATCTCGTCGTCCTCATCCCGTCGTCCGCCGCGGAGTCCGCTGGCGCGGCCATGGCCGACAGCAGCGGCCGGGTCGTCGAGCAGGGCCGGTTCGTCGGCCGCACCAACGGTAACCGCCCGACCTACCGTTTCGGTCGACCCGGTTCCGGCTTCTCGAGTCCGGCCATCCTGATCGTCGGCGGCGCGAATTACTGCATCGACAACACCGCGCAGCGCTACGACTAGTAGGCTTGCGGCTCAATCCGCGACAAAACCGGGACCCTTCGGGGTCCCGGTTTTTTTGTTCCCGCTCGCCATCATCCCGCGTCGGCGTCGCTAGTTTGTCCAGCGCCGGGCTCGAAACCACCGCACCAGTTCCGGTCCCGAAAGCAACGCCAGCGCCGTGGCACCGAGCAGCGCACCGTATACCTGTGTGAACAGATGGTGGGAGATGGCGGTCAGGGACGCCACCTCCTGGGGAAAGACCAGCAACCCGAATACGACGGCCCAGGCGCCTTCGTATGCCCCGAACCCGCCGATACCGGAGATTGGCAGGCTGGCGGCCAATTCCGGCGCCACCAGGCCGAGCATCACCGTTGGGACCGGCAACTGATCGAGTGTGAAGCCGAGAGGTTCCACCAGGGCGTACAGCAGCAGGTACAGCGATGCGTACTTGCATAGACGTACCATGATCGAAAGCGCGAAGATCTTCGCGTAGATCCCGGCGCGAATGACGCGCTCGACTTCCTCGCCCGCGCTTTCGATCGCATCCCGCCATCGATCTCGAAACCTGTCGGGCACGAATCCTGCCGCCTCGACCAGGCGGACGCCGTATCGAGCCATCGCCGGCAGCGCGGCGAGCACGGCGGCCGCGAGCGCGAACAACACGACACTCCCGGCGAACAAGGCACTCGACGAGATCCCGCCGACGGCGCCGGCAAGGAACGCGGCGACCACCAGCAGCGGCGCGAGAGCCAGCACGTCGAACAGGAACGCGACCGCGAAGCTGGACGCCGCCGCGCCGAATGGCACCGCCAATCGTTGCGTGGCCAGGTAAACGTAAACCAGCGTTCCGACGCGGGCCGGTAAAAGGTCGGAGAAGAAATTTCGAACGATGACCACCAGGAACAGGGCGAGCCGGCTCGGCCGATACCCGGAAAGGGCCAGCAGCACCGCGAATCGCCAGGTGCGGAAAAAGCTCATCGCAAAGGAAAGCATCACGAACCCGGCAAGCGCCTTGCGGTTCATGTTGGCGATGACGTCGCTCACTTCGCCGACCGAGACGTGGCTGAACAGGTAGCCGAGAATCGACAGCGTCACGGCGGCGCTCAGGAAGAGGTAGACGTTTCGGCGGGTGAGCAGGCTCTGGCGCATGGTTCTTGCGGTCGCGACGGCGCCCGTGGCGGGCGATCGGATTGCCTTCGGAATCATCGGCCCGCATATCGGGAATACGAACCGTTAACCGGGCGTTCACCCTGTGATCCTACACTGAAGGAGCCGTCCGGCATCATTGGCAAGTCTTAACTCACAGGCCCGAAACCGAATTCAACAATGATCGACCCCCGATTACCTGCCGCGTTCGCCGCGCCGAGCCGAAAAACCCGCCGGTTTCTCGCGATTTTCCTGTTCCCGATGCTGGCGGTGGCTGCACTCTCCGCTTGCGGTGAAGCGCCCGAGGAGGTGCAGCCGCGCAACGCCGCGAAAGACGGCCTAACCGTCTCGGTCGTTTACCAGAGCGGCAACGACATTCACGTCATTCACCGCGGCGAGTCGCCGCGCGTCGTTCTCAAGGGTGCGAGCTACCCGCGGTTTTCGCCGGATGCCGAACGGGTTGTCGCGGTGCGAGGACGCGAGATCGTGGTAGTGCCGTCGCGCGGCGGCGCGTCGCGCGTGATTGCGACTGCCGAATCGCCGCGCGCGGTGGCGTGGAGCGACAGCGGTGACCGGGTGTTCTACTCCGACGGCGATCGCGTCATGGTCGTCAACGCCGACGGCGGCCGCGTCCGCGCCGCGTGGAGCGGCCAGCGCGTGCTCGAACTCGACGCCGGCCCCGACGACCGGCTGGTCGGTACGGTCAAGGGGTTCGGCTATGCGATCTTTCTGTTCGACCCCGGGGTCGGCGAGGCACACCGCCTCGCGTCCGGCTGCTCGGCCAGTTTCTCACCGGACGGCCGCCTGGTCAGCAATCTGCTCGACGGACACCGCAGCATGGCGTTCCTGCCGGCGCGTCCGGGCGTAGAATCGCGGAAGATCAAGGCGCCTGACGGGATCCAGTACGATAACCACATGTGGACCAATCACCCGGACTGGATCGCCGGTGAACTGGAGGGGGATCGACGCGACATCATCCTGATCAATACGCGCGATGGCCGCGTCAGGCGTGTCACGGAAGATGGCAACGCCAGTCGGGGCGACGTGTTCATCCACGACGACTAGCGTTCGCGCCGCCAACCGCCGGCCAGCAACGTTCTCGCCCACAGCACCGCGACGAGAAACACGCCGATCGCCGAGGCGCCCAGCCGGACGCCGTTTGGGTGACGGTGATAAGACTGTATCGCGTAGGTATCCGGCCCGGTAAAAACGCCTTTCGTGGAGATCAAGTCGGTGCCGTCTTCGGCTAAGCCCTCGACTCGCAACACTTCCCCGGTAAAAATTTCCAGCATCGGCCGCCCGGTTTCGTCGCGTCGCAGTCGGGCGCGATCGAACCACGCGCGCTTTCCGGTCCGCGCGTTCGCGTCGGCCAGGGTGGCCGAATCGTAGATATTCGCCTCCCGCAACGCCGGCGCCAACAGTGCGGGAGCAAGCAAGTAGACGAGGGCCAGCGTTCCGGCCGCGCACCAACGCGCCGGGGACGACCGCCGAAATACCGGCCCGTGCTCGATGCGGCGCCACGTGACGACGACGAACAGGACGCTTGCCGCGAGCAGCACGTAGGACAACGGGTGCTCCGGCCGGACAAGCCCGAGGGAAATCGGTTGCCAGTCGAACGGAGCGAAGAGAATGACGCCGCGCCCCCACTTGACCTGCATCATGTCCAGCAAGAGGTGAAACAGCGCCCCCGAGGCCAGCACCGCGAACACTTTTCGCGGTTCGATCGCGAGCACCGCGATCGACGCCGCCAGGATGACGCTGAACAGCAGCGATCCCTGCACGCCGCACCACAGCGAGAGCGCGATGCGATCGACACCCGGCGCCAGGAAGTGTAATGCGCGTTGGGCGATCCACGGAACGTCGGGCAGCACGCAGGACAGGTAGACCAGGCGCAGGTCGATGGCCGGGACCAGCGTTCGGGCCGTGAATCCCTGGATGCCCAGGTGGACGAGGGTATTGGGCACCGCCGTTTCGAACTAGTCGTCGCCCGCCGGCGCGTCCTTCGTGCGCTGCCGTATGACGCGGGCGGGCGCGCCCACCGCGACGCTGTAGGGCGGGATGTCCTGCGTCACGACCGACCCGGCGCCGATTACCGCGCCGTCGCCGATCGTCACACCATCCATTACCGACACGTTGGTGCCGATCCAGACGTCGCGACCCACGCGGACGCCGCCGCGGCTGACGAGGTTCTGCTTGACGATGGGCGTGTCCGCGTCATCGATGCCGTGCTGCAATCCGCCGATCGCGCAATTGAAGCCGATGAGCGTGTACGGCCCGATGGACAGCGATTCGGCCGAGCCGAGCAGGCAGTTTGGGCCGACATGCACGTGATCGCCGATATCGATGCTGCCATGTCGTGTCTTGACCATGGACATCCGTCCGATCAGCACGTTGTTTCCGAGCGCGATGCGATGCTCGTCGGTGCCTCTGAACGAGAGCATGGCGAAATCGTCTATCACCGTATTGTCGCCGATGAAGATCCGCCGCGGGGCGCGCAGTCCGACGTGATGCCCGAACAGTACCTTGCGGCCCATGCGACCGAACAGGCGGGGAAACGCCATGCGTCGCAACGCCAGCCCGAGCGCGCCCGGGACGGGAGCGAGGAACAGGGTACAGAACTCGTGATACAGAAGCGTCGACCAGCGCCTGTTACCGACCACCAGGTCCTGGTACTTTTGCAAGGACGAGCGACTGGAATCCTCGATGATGGTGTCGAATCGATATGCGCGGTACTTGTCCATGGGAAGTCGAAGTCAGGTCCCGGAACTCGACGGCCGCGGCCGACCCTCGCCGCGCGCCAGGTAGAACAGGGCGCCGATCAGGCCGTCGACCAGGGTCTTCAGACGAATCAGCAGTGCGGTGGACAACGCCAGGGGGCTACTATACCCGAATGCCGTGAAAATGATCGTGTAGGCCGCTTCCATCAACCCGATGCCGCCGATGGAGATGGGGAGGTTCATGATCAGCATGATGGCCGGCACCGCGACCAGCACGGTAAGAAAATCCACCTCGCTCGAAAACGCCAGTGCGGACACCCACACGTTGACCACCGCCAGGAAGTAGAAAACCAGGGAAATCGCGAAGGCGTACCACAGTGTCCCCGGTGTGTCCTTGTAGGCGCGAATGGCGTCGTGGATGCGTTCGACCTTGGCCAGTAATCCGTTGAGAGACGCCACGCGCGAGGATAGCAGGCGGCTCACGGCGCGTAGCGGTCGCTGGTCGAGTATCATCCAGATCACCACCGCGGTCATCGCCACGCATAACAGCAGGCTGTTGGTGATGATGGGAATGTCGTACTCCCGCAAGCTGACCAGCACTGCCACCGCGGATACCACGGTCAACGTGATCATGCCGGTGAAGCGCTCCAGGAATACCGACGCGAGCGACTCGGCGTTGGCGCCGGTAATGCGGCCCAGATGGTAGACGCGGGCGACGTCCCCGCCCATGCCCGTCGGGAGGAAAAGATTGAAGAACTTGCCGATATAGTAGAGCGCGAACAACTTCGACAGCGAGACATGCAAGCGCCTGGACGCGAGCAGCACGTACCACTTGTAGGAGCTCACCAGGTTCATGGCGACGCTGACGGCGAATGAAAGGGCGAGGTAGTACAGGTCCACGCCCTTCAACACCTGCACGAACTCGCTGCGACCGCCCGTGCTGAACAGGCCGGCCTGGTGGAGGACAAAGGCGACAAGGGCCGCGGTGACCACGAGTCGCGCGACCTGCCAGGCGCGACGCCGGCCGCGATGTCGCGTCGGCGCGTTCACCGTCGCTTGCTCGTCATCGCGCGGACTTGTACTTGCGCTGCTTCAGCCACAAGCGCACCTTGATGAGCGGCAAGGCCGATTTCGACGTCAGGAACCGGATCAGGGGGTAGCGAATGACGCGATGGCGGCCCAGCCACAACAGCGAGGAAACCACGCGCTCTGTCATTCGTTCGCGAAACGTCGCGGACGGCGTGGCGACGCCGTAACGGGGAACGGGCAGACCCCGGCGTTCGCGTCGTCCCAGTCTCAGCGGGGCGTTGAGTCCTTTTCGCGTGGTCTGCCGGCGGTGGGTCTGGTAGGCCTTGTCGTTGCCGAGATTCCGCCCCACGAGCGTGCCTCTTTCCACGGCGCGCTCCAGCATTGCCTTGCCCTTTGCATTGCGTACCAGTATCCGCGAATGGTAGGCAAACTTGTAGTTTCCCTCCTCGTCCCGGGTCCACGCGTCGCTGATCGAGACGTCGGAGAACAGGCCCGATCCGTCGATGCAGGTCTGGCAGCGGTTGGGCAGATACAGGCCGATGAAGTAGTTGTATGCGCCGTCCTTGTAATTGGAGTAGTGCAGGTCGCGAATCGAGCCGTTTCGCATGATGGCCCGCATCTTCCCGGGCCACTCGCCGCCGCGAAACTGGAAGTCGCTGATCTCCTCTCGCCCGATGCCCTTGGTCTCGAGCAGTTCCGGCACCACGAACGTCTCCAGCGCGCCGCCGCAGAAAAGCCCGACGACGTACGGCAAGCGTTCGCGCAACGCGGGAATTTCCTCGAATGCGAAGCGCAGTCCGTGCAGGTGGCAGGGCAGGGCGGCGAGCGCGTAACGTTCGTTGCCGTCGAGCACCTGCTGCAGGATCGCGTTGAACGGGATGATGGTGTAACGCGAGCCCTGGCTGCGAAGGAGATCGTCGACGGTTCGCGCGATGAACGGTTCGCCGAGCCACGGTTTGTCCGGGCGCATGCGGGTGACGATACAGCCGTCGACGTCGCCGTGTCGGAGAACGTCATACAGCATCGCGGTCACGACGCCGCCGCCCGCGCCGCCGGCGCGCATGTCCTCGTTGGCCGCGTAGCCGACATGCACTTCCTCGACCCGTCCGTCGAAGCCGGAAGCGACCTCGTCGTCACCGAAGCTCAGGCGATTCAGTCGTTCGAAGGAGACATCCTCGCCCGGACACACGCGACGGCACAATCCGCACTCGGTGCAGGCGTCCTCGTCGATCCGGGGGTAGTAATCCTCCCCGATGCTCAGCGCCTTCTCGGGACAGACGCCGACACAGGTACCGCTGCGCGCGCACAACGAAGGTTCGCGAAAGGCGACGGAGAGCTTTTCGGGGTCGACCCGTCGTGGCCTGTTTACCGTGAGAGGACTACTTACCACGTCAGTTTCCGCCTCAGGACGTCATGACGGCTTCCCGGCTCGAGCGGTACATGACGCCCAGCAGCGCGATGGCGACAACGTACAGGGAGGAAGCGGCGAGGATGGTTACCGTGAAACCCAGGTATATGGACATGATAACACTCGTCAGTCCGCCGATAATCGTGAACAGGCCGTTCATCGCCCAGCACCAGGCGACCGTGCCGTCGGGCTTGTGGCGCGCAAGCGTGATGCCGATGGGAAACGGCATGCCGAGGAAGAAGCCGACCGGCACGATCATCAGCGCGGAGATGGCGACACGCACCGCCAGCGGGGCGGTAAGGGCGATGTCGAATACCAGCGAATGAATGGCGAGCAGAACGACGATCGCGCCCAGCGCGATAATGAAGGGCAAGCGCAGGCGGGACAATTTATCGAAGCCGAGTCGCTCCGAGTAGGCGCTGCCGAGGCCGGCGCCCAGGAGCATGGAAAACACCACGCTCGCATAGGTGTATGTGGGGTAGCCCACCAGCTTGATGAAGATCTGGATCAAGATCAGTTCGATGACGATGAATCCCGCCCCGAGGCAGGCGAAGTAACCCATGAACGCCGGCTTGCCGGGCCAGCGGGTACGCCCGGTACGGCTGAACAGCAACGGAACGCCCAGCACGACGAGCGCGAACAGCAGTGACGCGACGCCCGTGACGAACAGGTGGAGAACGTCCAGCGGAAACCCGGCTTCACGCCGCTTGTTAAGCAGGAACGCCGTCGACGTGCTCACCAGTTTCTCCTTGTCGACTTCCTCGATGTCGAGGGAGCGGCGAATGAAGTTGAAAAACGGCGAGTCGTCGGTGGGCGCCTCTACCCGGTAAGGAATGCGATCGAGGGTGGCGTCCGAGAGATCGCCGCTGAAGAACTCTTCCGGCAGGTAATTGCGCTTTTTCTTCAGCGGGTGGACGACGGCATGGAATCCGCCATTGTAATTCAGGAACTCGATTGCCTTGTCCACCTGCTCGGCGGTCCACGGCTGCATGCTGATCAACGTGGTGGGCAGGTTGTCCGTCAGGTGGCGGGACTCGACCACGAGAATATGACGATTGAAATCCTCGCGGCCCATTTCCTTCCATGCCTTTGCCGCGGTGGCCACCATGCGCGGGTACAGGTGGTGGTTGATGTGCAGCAGCCCGTCGTCTTCCAGGTGCGCGAAGTACTCCTTGTACGCTTCCACCGTTTGCAGGTAGTTGGGTGACATGGCGCTGCTGCCCGATGCCAGGCTCGAGCTGGTATGGTTGCTCATCATCTGGATGATGTCGTACTTCCTGTCGCCGGAGCGCAGGAAGCTTCGACCTTCTCCGCGCACCGCGTTGACGCGGGGGTCATTGTAAATGTCCCCGATCCACTCGGCGTACTCATTCTTGCCCATCTCGACGACCGAGCCGACCAGTTCCACCGCATCGACGTGAGCCGCGCCGTACATCAGCGCTGCCTTGGTTTCCTGGCCGCCGGCGGCGCCGATGATCAATACGTCCTGGTCTTCATCTTGCTTCAGGTAGTGCGAGACCAGCACCATCGGCCCCCAGAATTGCTGGGTGCGCACCTCCTTGAAGTTTTCGTGCAGATTGTCGTAGTCACCGTCGAACTTGTAGTAGTAACTGGTCTGCGTGCCGCCGTCGTAGGCGATCCACTTGATGCCGCTGCGAAAGTCGATGACGTCGATACGGGACACCGGATCCCAGACCGATCGTTCGATGGTGTCGCTATAGAAGTTGTTGGCGAAACCCCGCTTGTTCATGTGCGGGGCGATTTCATAGGCGTTATCCCGCACCAGCGGCTTGACGGCGACGGCGACGGCGAGCGCCAGCAGTACGACGGAAGCCACGCGGCTGGTGACGAAGAATGACACCGCGAGAAGGCTGGTTGCCGCGCACAGTATCAACAGGCCCGGCGCGCCATAGTGTTCCACCGCCAGAATGATGGCGACGCAACCTGCCGCCGCGCCCGCCAGGTCCCAGAAATACAGAGACTGGATCTGTTCGGCGAAGCGCGAGAAGATGGACGAGATGACCAGTCCGCTGAGAAGAAACGGAAGCGCGATAACGGCCAGGATCATCATGAAGCGGACGATGGCGGCCAGTGCATTTTCGCCGATGTTTGTGTAATTGAAGCGCACCGTGTCCAGCATCGGCAGA
>JAUIEZ010000092.1 GCA_030429665.1 Gammaproteobacteria bacterium
GTAGTCACTGGTCGCGGCAAAGACGAGGCACTGAGAGGAAATTTTTCTCGCCACCAGTGTCGAGTCGTCGAGCCCGCCGTCGCCGCCAATTCGTATTGCGACGTCGAAGTGCTCGTCTATCAAGTCGACTTTCCTGTTCGAGAGGTCCAGTTCCAGTGAGATCCCGGGGTAACGCTCGAGGAACTCTGGAATTGCCGGGGCGACCTGGTCGATCCCGAACGCGTTGACGCAACTAACACGGAGTCTCCCTCTCGGTTCCTGGTGCACCGCTCGCGTCTCATCCAGCAGGCTCTCGACGCCCTCCAGCAGACTCGAACTGTTTTTCAGGAACCGGCTACCCGCGTCGGTCGGTGAAACCCGTCTCGTCGTCCGATTAAAAAGGCGAACGCCGAGTTCGGCCTCGAGATCCGCGACCAGGCGGCTGACGGTCGGTGTCGAAAGGCCGAGCGCTCTCGCGGCAGCCGCGAAGCTGCCGGAGCGGCCGACTTCATCGACCACCCGCATGGCCATCAACAGGTCCATAGATTATCGATTATTCCGAAAATTGAACGAATGTATGTCATTCTATCGTTATTATCTTTCTGGAGGTACTGAATTATCGTTTCCACATTGTTGGAACACGCAACACCGGCAGGACGAATCCGCATTCGGGGACCACGGGCTGGAATGCATCCGCGGCGCCACCGCGTCGGGTTTCGTTTGCCTCGAATAGCGACGACGGGAGCAGTCTCTGCCTGAATCGAGACGCCGTCGCTTGGTTCGTTCGTCCGTACCTCGGTTCCAGGCACACCGGCGACGAAGACAGTGCATTCGCGTAGCCGCCTGGATGAGAAGTCCAACGATCTCTTGATGACAGCAACAGAAACGAGAACCACGCGTGGAGGCGCACATCGTCATGACCGTCGAAGCAGGTATTCTTAGCCTGGAGAACCCGGTGTTTCACACCTACGCGGTGGCCGCCACCATCATGGTATTGAAGATGATGGTGCAACCATGGATAACCGTACGAAGAATGTTGAAGGTTCGCGCCGGGTTTCGCAGCCCCGAGGACGCGAAGAAGAGCCCGATCAATCCCAATCCGCGTGAAGGCCAACTCGACGCCAACGAATACGTCGAACGATCGCGGCGGATGAATCTGAACGATCTCGAAAGTATCCCGGGGTTTATTGCCGCCGGTTTTTTCTTTGTGCTCGTGCAACCGCCATTATTGCTCGCCCAGATCCTGATCTGGACCTACGTGGTTGCGCGGGCCGCGCATTTTCTCGCGTACGTTACCGCGCAGATCCACGACATCCGCGCTACATGCTGGACTTTCAGCTCGCTCGCGGTCATCTCCATGTCCATGTACGTGCTGGTGAACATCGTTTGAAAGTCGAGTGATTCGGACGAAGACGCGTTTGCGAAAAACTTCCGTCTATTCTTGAACTAATAGTATCGATCCGACGCCCATGCTAATGTGACGGGCGACGATCGCGGGAGGGCACGAAAGCCGCTCAGGGATTTCGGTCGTTTCGAAATATCAACTACGGCATAGACATCGGTCGATGTTGACGGCAACGAACCCGGAGGACCCCGCATGTACGCTCGACACCTTTCCTTTCACTCGACGCCCGAGAATCGCCCGGAAATCGAAGCCCTTGCGGACCGCGCGTTTTCATTAATGAAGTCCCTTGACGGTTTCGTCACTGCGCATTTTCTCATTTCGGACGACGAGACCACCTATGGTTCGTTCAGTCTTTGGGAGACGAAGGAAGACGCGGACGCGGCCGCTTCACAACTCCGGGAAGCAACGATGCCGGTCGTCGAGAAACTGGCCACCGGTGCCCCGACGGCGGCACATTACGAGGTGTACAAACCAAGGTCGTCGTAACACGTATCGCGCAAGTCGGGAGGTCGTCCTCAACCGAGGAGCGGCCAATGGGCAAACCTAACGCTCGCGCGTTTTTCTAAGCAGCCCGACCACGCGCTGCAGCAACTTCCATCCGATCGCTCCATTGGCTTCCACCAGGGGCCGAAAATCCCAGTAGGTCAATCCGTAGCAGACCAAATCGCCGTCGGCCACGATGGTTGCCATGCGCGCGCCTTCGTCAATGAGCGCGATCTCGCCGAAGTACTCTCCCGGCCCCAGGGCGCCCTGCTCTTCGCCATCTACGAACACCTTGGCCTTGCCGGACTTGATCAGGTAGAGCGCCGAACCGCCGGAGCCTTCCTGCACCACCGTCTCTCCCGCTTCGAATCGCCGCTCCTTGAACAGTGCCCAAACGGCATTCGTTTCGTCCTCGGACAGCCCGGAGAACAGCGACACGCTTTGCAACGCCTCCACCGGCGCACTTTGCCGGGGGTCCGTCGACCGGGCGGGCGTGTCCAGGCTGGTGATGGCCCGGCACTGCAGCAGGTAGATCTCTCCGTCGAACAGCGCCCACTCGATGTCCCGCGCCGGTCCGTACACCGCTTCACATCGATCGGCAAGCTGGTTCAGCTTCATCAAATGGTTTTCGTCCAGGCACGACCGCTCGACAAGTTCCTCGGCGACGGGTTCGGTGACGGTGCCGCCGCCGGGAACATTGCGGATCATCACCTTCTTGACTCCGGGTTGCTGCTGCAGGACTCGGCCCCGGCGATCGAGTCGGTAGTTGTCGGGAATGACGACGCCGTTCACGACCGCTTCCCCAAGTCCCCAACCGGCTTCGATCATTCGCTCGTCTTCCCCGGTGATCGGGTTGCGCGTGAACAGGACGCCCGCAGCTTCCGGTTCGAGCAGCCGTTGAACGACGACGCCGATAATCGGGCGCTGGAACAACCCGACCCGTTGCCGATAGGAAATCGCCGAATCGGAATTGGCCGACCACCAAATCCGGTTCAAGGCTTCCGGCAACGCGTCGACCGACGGAACATTCAGCAAGGTGAGATGCTGGCCGGCAAAGCTGGTGGCCGCGCCATCCTCGTCCACTGCGGACGATCGAACCGCGAGCGGCCCACCAAGGTTTGAAATCCGCTCCACGACCAAGCGGATGGCATTCGGATCGCTGGCGGCAACTTTCTCGACGACGTGCCCCGACAGCGCGAATCCCGGCGGCACCGGAAGGCCTTCGCGTATCGCCTGCCCGAGACTGGTTGCCTTGGAACCGAACCGCGCGGTGTCGAGCGCTTCCTCCAGCGGTAGGACTTGAGTCACCCGAGCACCGTGACTTCGCCGGCGTTGCCGTCTACCCGAACCCGAACGCCATCGGCGATTCGCCGGGTCGCCTCCCGGGTGCCCACGACACCCGGGATTCCGTACTCGCGGGCGACAATCGCCGCATGGGAGAGTAGCCCTCCGCTGTCGGTGACGATGCCGCCGAGCAACGGCAGCAAGATATTGAAAGCCTCGGTGGTGGCCTCGGTCACCAGTACATCGCCTTTCTGTATGCGGTCGAACTCGCTGGAACTGGCCACGCGGCGGGCGGGACCTTCGTAGATACCCTTGCTGGCCGCCAGGCCGCGTAGCGTCTGCGCCTCGTGCTCCGCCTCGGAGGCACCGAACATGCCATGCAGGACGATGCCCACGGCTCGCTCCATGCGGGCGCTCCCCGGCGGCAGCCCGGACAGGTCCGGCATGTCCGGCGGCGTACCGAGCGTCGGCGGCGCATCCTTGGCGGAGTGTGCCGCTCGAAACGCAGCGCGCTCGGCCAGGATTTCCGGTGCCGGAGACACCGCGCCGTTCACCAGCGCCACCATCTCGTCGATGTCGGCATCGATCATGTGTTCCGCCCGCTCGATGCGACCGGCGGCCGCGACCCGCCGCCCCGCGGCCAGGGCCGCGCGACGCATCAAGCCGGAGGCCCAAATGTCGCTGAACACGCCGCGCTCGTCGCGCAACCGGTAAGTCGAACGCGCCTCCTCCAGCAACTCGTCGAACATCGACCGAGCGTTCTCCGGCACTTTCGCCCTCGCGTCGGCGACTTGCTCCGTTCGTTGCACCTCGCGCGAACCGGTTCGCTCGACGCTCAAACGTATCGCGCGCAACAACTGGTCGGGCATCTCCAGCGCCGTGGGATTGGAGATATCGAATCCGTCGACGAGCCGATTACCCACGAGATCGAGATAATTCGCTATCGCGGCACCGGCAGGCCCGTCCAATTGCCGCAAGCTGCCCAACCTATCGCTCGCATCAGTCTCCGATTCGATCAGTCGGCGTGCGCGACTGTCGCCCCCGACCGCTTCGACCATCCGCTCGAACTCTTCGGAGGAACCTGCAGATACCGGTGCGGCACCGCGCAGCAGTTCCAGCAAGTCCGCGTGTGAAAGCCCGGTCCAGTCACCGGCATGCGCCAGGAAATCACCCGTCGGCACCACCGCCGCCGCGGTAAAGCGCATGTGCTGGTAAATCATATTGCCATGGTGGTCTCGGCAGCGGTGGAGATAACTCGACAGGTCGGCGTCGGACAGGTCGTCGGGATTCACCGATTGCAGTTCCCGGTGAGTCTTCACGGATGCCGGCTTGAAGGTTTCGTTCCACTCCTTCAGCTGCTGCCTCCAGAACCTGCTTTCGAACACGCTTGCCGCGCGCTCGACACGGGTGGGAATCTCGTCTTGCGGGGCCGGTCTGACTCCTCGATAGCCGAAGCCCTCGATGTAGACCATCTCGAGGCCACCGATCAACATCCCGTACAGTTCGGCGAATTCACTGGTGCCGCGAAGAAACGGCCCGGGGTGCATCTGCGTCCAGTAACGCGTCATCGGGCGCGGCATGTGAACGGGGTCCAGTTCCCAGAATCCCGGGCCTGGCGGATCAAATCGAAATCGACGCACGGTGGACTCAGTCAACCCGATTCTCCTCCTCGACGTCATTCTTTGTCGTCATCCTACGACTCGTACCATTTCGTCGCAAGAAGCCGGCAAGGCGGATCGATCGAAATTCGCCGATCCGGCAGTTTCAAGCCGCGACAATCGCGAGAAATCTGCTCGAAACCTCTCGAATTCGGGGCACCTGACGAGCAGGTCGCTTCAAGGGAGGAACCGGTCATGATCGTGGCTGCGTCGATGCAAGGCCTGGTGTCCAACCGGATGCGCAACCAGATCAGCCGGCCGCGGTTTCCTTGCGATTCCGCGACGAACTACACTAAGATTCCGTGCCATACGATCACCGATGCCGCGTTGCCGGCGCTTGGATTCTCGAAGCGTCGTGCTCCGGATCGGCGTTCGGCGCGGAAACGGTGAGCCAACATTTTGGAGGAGTCGCCTTGGAATTCAAGTCCCGCCCCCTGATGCCAAACTTTGGCGTCGAGATTCTCGATATCGACCTGCGCGAGAACATGGACGACGAATCCTTTGCGGACCTGATGTCGCTTTACTTCACCCACTCGGTGCTCCTGTTCCGCGCGCAGGATCTCGACCCGGCCGGCCAGGCTTCCCTTGCCCATCGTTTCGGCCGTCCCAAGATCGAAACACGCAAGCAGTTCAATATCAAGGCACACCCGGAAGTTTCCACAATCGGCAATGTCCGCGATAACGAAGACAAGCCGGCCGCGTTCTTCGTGCGCGGCGGTTTCGGCTGGCACACCGACGGTACCGCGGCCTGCCACGTGGATGCCGCCACCTTTCTCTATGCAGTGGAAGTGCCGCGCGAGGGTGGAGATACACTGTTGTGCAGCACGGCCACGGCCTACGAGAACATCGACCCCGAGTTACGACAACGTCTCGCGGGATTGCGTATGTTGTCCAGCTTCCACGCCCACAACGATCCCCTGCACGAGACCGACCCGGAATCCTTCGTCCCCCTGACGCCGACAGAGCGCGCCGCCCTGCCGCCGGTGTGGCACGACGTGGTACAGACCCACCCGGTGACCGGGCGAAAGGTGCTCTACATGAATTTCGACCCGCTGGAGTTCGATGGCGCCGATCTCTCCCAGGGGAAGGCGCTGCTGCAGGCCGCCCTGGAGGTGGCGACTCGCGAGGATCTCGTCTACCGGCATCGTTGGACGCCGGGCGACTTGCTCATCTGGGACAACCACGCGATGCTGCACAGCGGCACGGCCACCGACATGTACGAGGACGACCGGCGGTTGATGCACCGTTCCTTCGTCTACACCGAGCCGACCGAGCGCCCGCTTCCCAACCTCGAGGAGTTGAACCGGATATTCATGCCGGTTTGATCGCCACGCCCGGTACGGCCTTACCTGCAGGGGAGTCGGGCACTAAAATCATTCCACGATTTCGGCAACTTGCAGAAGGTCGATCGGCGGGAAAAGCCCGAGGGACTTCGCGACTTTCATATTGATAACAATGGCGAAGTTCGTCATCTGCGCTACCGGCAAGTCACCCGGTATCGAATTGTCGGCAAGTATCTTTTCAGCTTGCATTCCGGCGAGACGACCAACTTCATAATATCGAGCGGCGACTGATATAAGCGCCTGAGCGTCCCGCACCAATTGCTCATAAGGACTCAGAACCGGCAATCCGTACTTCCTCGCCACGTCCGCAAGCGTGTCGCGATTGCTGAGAAGAAAGGATGAGGATCCCATGTAGATGAAATCAACCCCGGCTGCCTGGAGTTCCCTGATTGCAGGTTCTATATCCTCCGGACTCGGCTTTCCATCAGCAGCGAGCGCGAGCTCTACGGCACTCAACCCGAAACCCATGGATTCCGAGAGCTCGGATAATTCGTTGAACTTTCTTACCGAATTTTCTTCATCTTTATGGTAAATGATCCCGAGCCGTTCAAACTCCCGCGAATAAGAACGTAGAGTCTCGATGTTCACCAGTTCGGGCACTCTATTGTAGGTGCCCGTGAGGTTGGCGCGCCCCGTATCCTCCAGCGCCACTACTATATCCGCACCGACCGGATCAGACACGATCGTAAAGACCTGCGGGATATCATGGTTGAATCCGGGATTATCCAAGTTATCGAGCGTACCGGCGATGCCGCGGGTAACGCTCGTCCCCCAGGTAAGAATCAAATCGAAGCGCCGTTCGCGGGCTTCTTCCAAAAATTTCGATAGAACATTCTTATCACGATTCGCGTCGCGAAGAACAAAATCTACGTCGAGACCAGCGTCGTTGAGATAGTCCTGGAAGCCCCGACAAGCGTCCTCGCAGCCACGCCATGTGACGATCAAGACTTGATACTGCGTTGCTCGTGCAACGGTAGCGCCCCACACGAAGCAATGCAGTGTCAAAAGTACGCCGAAAAATACCTTTAGGATCCCTTGCATCGACGAACTTGCCTTAATCATATATCACGGATCCTGTGTCGAACCTCAACGATGGTAAAAGCCAGGGCACCAAACAGAGTCACGACTCCGACTGCCCGTATTCCGATCGCCACTGCATTCTCGTCGATTTCTCCGAGAAATGATGCAATCGCGATCAACCCGACGACTGGTCCTACGCGTTCAAGGAATCGTAGCACGTCGATTCCCCGACCACGACCTCCACCAAATTCTGCAATCAATGAATACAGTGGCGCACGGATAAACGTGTGACCTAGCCCGAGCAAGGATGCGAGCACTACGACCATCCAGAGGCCGCTCCACATGTAGAGCGACAACATCGCCCCAGCGGACCCGAAAGCGCCGACCATGACCAGCGCTGTCTCGCCTATTCTACCATCGGCCAGTCTGGCTATTGCGGGACCGAACGCGACTATCGCGAGATAGTAAAGCATAACCACGCGTCCTATCTCGGCTGGGTCCGAACCGGCAGCAGAAAGTGATAACGGCACCAGGTACCAGATCACGATTGCGGTTGCGGCATTCATTGGCATTGCTATACCGACTAGCAACGTCACCAATCGACCACCCGGCCCGGAACCCCGGTCGGCATGAACCGGCACTTCGGCCTGCGCTCTTGCGGCGCGGTCGCCCGCACTTCCACGCATCGAATTCATTCCGACCATACCGGAAACTGCCGCTAACCCTGCGCCAAAAAGCAACGCGGTACCAAACCCGAATCGTCCAGCCAGCAAACCACCCAACGCGGAACCGCAAAAAACGCCTCCGTACACAACCGCGACGAACGCGCCGACCGACCTTCTCGGCGATCGGTCCTCTTGTGCTTTTATCGCGTATTCCTGACACGCAATGGTCGCGGTAGCGTAGAACACCGCGATCACCCCTCGCCAGATTGTTATCCCCAATACGTTGCTGCTCATCGCCATTGCCGACAGCGCGACCACCGTCGGAAGAATCGATACGAGAAACAATCGTCGAGGCCCGATCCACCTTGCGGTCGATCCACCGAAAGGCGTGATTATCGTTAATGCGACCAAATACACCACCAAGGGAAGTGCTGCAGCAATCTCCGACTCCAGCCATTCGGGTCGAGTCGCAGTAGATGCGAAGATCGGCAGGAATGCGCTAGATATCTCGGTAGCGGTCGAGAAGAGGAAAAGAGCCAAACGAATGTCGTTCAAGTCCGAGAGACGAAGGAGTAAAGGTCGAACGTTCGCAATCCTTGCGTTGACGCGCGCTCTCGATTCAACAGATATGGACGCCCAACGCGTCGCCAGATCTTCGGCATGATCATTCAATCGTATTGCCAACTGTCTGATTTTTCCGACTCCCGCGACACGGATGCGGTGAACATAGTCTCCTGAACATTGCTCGGAAAGCAGCCGGTTAATGCAGTCGAGCGGTTTCCCGAATGAAGCGACCGCAATTGCGACCGACAGTTCCAGGGCAATCAGGACAGCTACCAACCCAAGCACAAGCACGTCGAGAAACACTTTTCGCAATCGTGTTTGTACAAATACCGGGCTCGTTTCGATCTCGACGTTTCCAACCAGGCTGTTCCCCTCCAATATCGGCAACGAGAAGGCGTTTCGCTTGAACTCGATCACTTCCCCGAGTCCCGTCATCTCAAACAACGAACGCGTCACGGGTCTCTTGGCACTGGCAATCTCGTTGCCGGCAAGCGTCGTGACTACGATGCTTTCGACTTCCTCGAATTTTTCAATGGTTTTGGAGATATATTGATCAAGCCCCGGAACCGCGTCGATTGGAATGCCAAGATCGAGCGCACGTTGAATTTCCGATCGAATGAATCCGCCAATGAGCCGTGTACGCTTGGTGAGTTCGGGTTCGACCGCGCGATCAAATGCGGCCACAACGGTAAACCCCAGTGCGACTACGGATGCGAAAACGATCGCCGCCAACATGAAGATCATTCTGCCGCGCAAGTCCCTCGAATCTATTGCCCGATCGAGGGCGGTCACGGTTTCTCACCGACGTTTTCTATCGACTTACAAACCGACAGATAGCGTTCCTCGGCAGCCTGGAGAAGTTGCCCGAACGTCGCCGGTTCATATCCGTTCGCGACCGTTTTTACGGACTCCCCCGCCGCAGTGCGCCATGATGATCTCTCAAAGTCCGATATGGTGTGTTCGGTGTCGTCGAAATGCCGAACCTGCTGCCGCAGCACCAATCCCAGTAGCAGTGTACTCAGCACGCTGGACACGAACAGCACCGCGACCGCGGCAAGAGACAACTCCGCGCCCATCGCCCGGACCTGGATATTACTCCCCGTGGCCGGATATACGATCACGATGCCACTGGGCGCTTTTCGACCCAAAACCGGGATGTCAATGCTGCTCAGAAAACCTTCAGAAGTCTCGCGGTACCAGCTTTCCCCGGCGGATACCCGTCTGGCTTTCAATGCGCCCGGTGAGATCGATTCCGGATGCGCCGAGTCAGTGGAATGGAGGATGCGGCCGGTTTCGTCGAAGACGTGAATCGCCTGAATCGTGTCGTCGGTCTGCCGGGCGCGTTCGAGCAGGGCATTAGCGTTGCGTACGTTTGCAAGCGGTAGCCCAATCCTGCCCGCCGCCTTGAATGGAGCGGCTGTTTGCTCTGCCAGAACGAGAAGACGTTCGCCGACCAGATCCGCTTTAATACCCGCGAACTGCAGCAATGCCAGCCATACGAAAAGTGCGAGTACGGAAAGGTCGACCAGGATGATCGCCTGCCATATCCGCCAGAATAGTGTCATATTTTTATCTTAACGTTGCATGCCGTGAAAGTTTCGCGAAAGTCTCAAGGAATTCGAATCGGCGTACTGTCCTCAATGGACGAGAGGCGTCGCAAACCGAATAACTACAGATCGGCCTTGGCTGGCGACAAAATTCGCGCCCCACGCACCGCGCCAGTCCCGAAAGATTTCTGCATTGCGCGAATCCGTATTCTGGCTTTTTCCTCCTGCCTGCGTATAACACCAATTAAACAGGCTCCCAGACAGGTTTTCATAAACCTCGGATTCATTCTCGCGAGCGAACCGACGCACGCCTGGCTTGACCTACAGTCGGAGCACGCCGCAACTTATGTCAACAACAAAGCATATCAGACCGTCAGGGATGCGTTGCCACTGCCGTTTCGGGACCGTAAATACCCGTAATTTTTCCCGGTTTTCGTTTGTCGCCTTTGAATGACGTTTTATACGAAGATACGATGGCCAAGCCGGCCCTGAGTCCACCTGTTATCCGGTTCTCCTCGATCCCATACGCTGCATGTTTCACCCGCCAATATCCCGCGCCGCTTCCGGAGGGAAAGTATCGTGTCCCAAGAACCGCGACGAATAAGTCCCGGTCGGATCGGTACGAACGGTCTTGGAGGTCGAGAAACTGCCGCGGTACCCGCGGCGGAGTTGATCGACCGAGACATCTTGGGACAACGCGAAAGTTGGGATTTACGTTCCACCATATGGCCGGCATCTCCGACAGATATCGAGTCAGCGACTAGAATACTGATAAATATCAAGTCCATGAGTCACGCAAAATGGTATCGTTTTCGGCAAATGTCGTGCAGTGTAGTCCCCTGAGATTCTTCGAGTCAGCGGTAATGACTTTTTCAGATCTTTTGTCGATTGAGTCGAACAAATGTCTGATCGATGCAGAAGGGTTCCACGGATGTATGGCCAAGAAGCGTCATTGGCAGGAAGTCGTCGAACTCGTATCCGGCACGGCCTGAATCGCGAGTTCATCCGGAATTACGCGCCGGCCCCGCCTAGAGCCGCCGAATGCCTTTCATGCCCTGGACTTCGTTGTTCCCGTCGATGCGACCGCCAACGAAGGTGAAACGGGGTCCGCCGAGAGTTGATCGATACGAATCGTGATGGCTAGCGATGTAGGATGCATCGCAGGAATGAGGATTGAGTTGATGGTGCTTTTATCCGACGACGATACCGAGGAAGCGATAATAACCGCCTGGCAATGCATAGGTTGCGGGAAAATCGAATACCCGAGGCCGTGCATCGGCGTTTGTCAGGACCAGAAGGTCGACCTGGTCTATGGCTCCAAATACCGGGAGGCCCTGGCGCGCGAGGCTGCCGCTCGGGACCAATTGAGAAAGATTGCGTCCGTTCTACGCCAGATTGCCAATACGACGCCCAAGCAAGAGAATTGCGATAAAACCTGGCATGCCTTTCAGCAGAAAGTTAGAAAGACCCTTTTGGAAATCACATCCGACTGAAGCGACGTCATTAAGCATTACGGTGTACTTCTCTCGACGACTTCTCGCTCGATAACATAGGGATTTTGAACCTCCTGCTCCAGATAATGCCACGCCACGCGACGAAAACCGCTCGACCGTTAACGCGTCCTCCCGGGACCTGAAGAGGCGGCCACGATGACCTGTTGTCGAAACGGTCTGACCTGTCGGCGCGTGTGCGCCTTCTCCCTCCCGACGACCCTGATCCAGGGAAGCGTTGCCCAGGCACTGCAGAACCTGCCGTTGACCCAGATCAATAACTACCGAAGCAAAATAGCCGATAGTCATTGGTTTTCCACTATCCAAAGGCGCGATGTCAGATTTAACGCAAGTCGAGATCGGCATATTGCTGGAAGCGCTGGACGATGAGTATCGTGCATTCGCCACCTACGATCGGGTGATCGCCGACTTCGGATCGATACGTCCTTTCACCAACATTCGTGACGCCGAAGCACGTCATATCGACGCGTTGACCCGGTTGTTTCGACGATTCGACGTACCTGTTCCCGAGAATACCTGGCCCGGCAAGGTCGACCGTTATCCGAGCGTGACGGCGGCTTGCACGGCGGGCGTGGAGGCGGAGATCGCCAACGGCGAGATGTACGAGCGGCTGATCGCCGCGACGCAACGACCCGAGATACGCGTCGTGTTGCGCAATCTTCAAGCGGCGTCCCAGGAGCGGCATTTAGCTGCGTTTCGGCGCTGCGTAGAACGAGAAGTCTGCCGGCGCGGGAGCGAAGGCCGCCGCCGTTGCTGGCGCGAGAGACACTGATCCGACTGAGCGTACCGACCTGGAGACCGCCTTGTACGCGACTATCGCGTTTTTTCGATGGCAGCATTCGCGGCAGATCTCTCACGGCATCCGCATTGGACGCGGCAACGAGGGTTGCGGCCACGAAACCCCGGCGCATCCAGGGGAGACAATCGACGAACGCCGGCACCACCGGAAAATCACGAATGAATGATATTTATCAATGAAATCGGGTGAATGGAAATGGTAGTTTTTTGCCCCGCACCCACTATTTGATTGTTGGCCGCGGCCCGCATTTCCGCGGCAATTGAGAACCAGGAATGTACGACTTTTCGCGATCGCCGATATCGACACGGCGAAGACGTAGACGCCGTTGCGTGGACGTCACCTTTGTGCTGCTAATCGGACTGGCATTCGCGCCGACTCCCGCGTTGGCAGCCGCTGCGGAGACGTTGGAAAACGCGTCGTCGACCGCGGACCATGACAAGTTCGACGAACTCGCAGGGCCTTTCGACACCGGACCAGCCGTCACGCACGCCTGCCTGTCCTGTCACACGGAGGCAGCGAACCAAGTCCGGCAAAGTACCCATTGGACGTGGGAATTCGCTCACCCGCAGACCGGCCAGATGCTCGGAAAACGACATGTTATCAATAGTTTCTGCGGGACGGTCGCTTCCAACGAACCGCGATGCACCAGTTGTCATGTCGGCTACGACTGGACGGATACTCGAGACGATCCTCCTGTCGCCCAGACCCAGGTCGACTGCCTGGTCTGCCACGATACGACGGGAGAGTACAAAAAGTTTCCCACGGCGGCCGGCCACCCGAACTACGAACCCATGGAATGGCCGAAGGGAAGTGGTAACGTACGCAAACCACCGGACCTGGCCGATATCGCGCGCAAGGTTGGCGCACCTTCGCGTGCGAACTGCGGTGCATGCCATTTCTACGGCGGCGGCGGCGACGGGGTGAAACACGGGGATCTCGATTCCTCGCTGGTGGAACCCCCGCTTGAACTCGACGTTCACATGTCGCCCGACGGCCTGGATTTCACGTGCGCCACCTGCCACAACGCATCCGGGCACCAGGTTCCGGGGAGCCGCTACGCAGTCAAGGCGCGTGACACCGCGGGTATCGACATACCCGGACGCGGGGACCAGAGCCGCGCAAGTTGCGAGTCCTGCCACGATACGCGACCACACACCAAGGACAAGCTCAACGATCATACCCGTAAAGTGGCGTGTCAAACGTGCCACGTGCCGGCATTCGCCCGGGGCGGCGTCGCTACCAAGATGTGGTGGGACTGGTCGACAGCGGGGCGTTTGGACGACGAAGGCAATCCGATCGAAATTCTTGACGAGCACGGACATATCTCCTACACGAGCCAGAAGGGCGACTTTCGCTACGCGGAAAACGTGGTTCCGGAGTACCGCTGGTTCGACGGTCAGGTTCGCTACACGTTGCGAAGCGATCGTCTGAATACCGAGTCCGAACCGGTTCGGATAAATCGGGTAGAGGGGAGCTACGAAGATCCCGGATCCCGCATATGGCCGTTCAAGGTCATGCGCGGCAAGCAACCTTACGATACCCGGAATCGAACACTGTTGGTCAGCCATGTCTTTGGCAAGGACGACACGGCGCTTTGGACGAACTTCGACTGGAACAAGGCGCTCGAGGCTGGAACCGAATTCGCAAACCAGCCGTACAGCGGTGAATTCGGTTTCATCGAAACCCAGATGTACTGGCCTATCACCCATATGGTCGCGCCTGCCGAGCAGGCGCTGCGCTGCGATGACTGCCATGCCAGGCAAGGAAGACTGGCGGGGCTCGGCGGATTCTACATGCCCGGACGAGACCGATCCGTTTTGCTCGACCTGGTCGGCTGGTCCCTCGCCTTACTCATCCTGGCCGGCGCCGTATTGCACGCAGGCTTGAGAATCCGGGCACGCTCGGCAAAGGGACGGTAACATGAAACACGTCATGATCTACAAGCGATTCGAGCGTTTCTGGCACTGGTCTCAGGCGTTGCTGATCGTGTTCATGCTCATCACCGGCTTTGAAATCCACGGCAGCTACTCGCTGCTCGGATTCGGACCCGCAGCCCGACTCCATTCCATTGCAGCGTGGACATTGATCGCTCTCTGGGTTTTCGCCATTTTCTGGCATTTCACCACCGGAGAGTGGCGACAGTATTTACCGACGACCGACAAACTCGGCGCTGTAATTCGCTATTACCTCGTTGGCACGTTCACTGGAGAGTCTCATCCGTTTCGCAAGACCACCCGGGCAAAACACAACCCGCTACAGCGGCTTGCCTATCTCGCGTTCAAACTGCTGATATCACCCGTTATCTGGATCTCGGGTCTTGCCTATCTCTTTTACAGTGATGTGGCCGAACTCGGATACCTCGACCTGCGCATCATCGCGTTCGTGCACACGGCAGCGGCATACGCGATGCTCGCCTTCTTCATCGCGCACGTGTACATGGCGACGATGGGAAAGACGCCAATGGCTCTCGTCAAACCGATGATTACCGGCTACGAAGAGGTGGAGGCATAGACCGATCCGGATCGACTGAGGAATACCAACGCGAACTACCGGCTTCGCGCCCGGAATCCGTCCAGCCTGTCGCTCCGTCCTACCCGAACCCGACGTATGAGGCCAACCGTTTCAAAATGGACATCCCCTGTTTCGAACTCGCGCAATACACGTCGAGGTTGCGAGATCGTTCAGGCGGCGAGGCCATGTCCCATCCGCGCCGGCGCGTTGAACTACCTACCCTTCGCGTTACCGTAGCGTCGACTGGCACCGGAATGGATCAGGCCGACAAGTAATCCTGGGCACACCTTACCCGTGAGAACGGAGAATCCGAATGATAGACCCACTGGTTGTTGAACTCTCGCGCTGGCAGTTCGCGGCGACTGCTCTGTATCACTTTCTCTTCGTGCCGCTCACACTCGGACTGAGCTTTCTGCTGGCTGCGATGGAGACGGTGTACGTCATAACCGGACGTCCGATATATAGGGAAATGACCAAGTTTTGGGGAAAGCTCTTCCTGATCAACTTCGCGCTTGGCGTCGCCACCGGACTCACCATGGAATTCGAGTTCGGCACTAACTGGTCGTTTTATTCGAGCTTCGTGGGCGATATTTTCGGCGCGCCGCTGGCAATCGAGGGATTGATGGCCTTTTTCATGGAGTCGACCTTCGTTGGCCTGATGATCTTCGGATGGGATCGGCTTTCGAAGGCGCAGCATCTCTTTGTTACCTACCTCGTCGCACTCGGGTCCAATCTTTCAGCGGTCTGGATCCTGGTAGCCAACGGCTTCATGCAGGATCCCCAGGGCGCGGTATTCAACCCCATTACCATGCGAATGGAACTGGAGAGTTTCGCGGATCTCATTTTCAGCCACGACGCCCAATCGAAATTCGTACATACCAGCATCGCCGGGTACGTCACCGCCGCCATATTCGTCTGCGGCGTCAGCGCCTTCTACATGATCAGGCGACGTCACCTCGAGTTGGCACGACGATCCTTTCGAATGGCCGCGCTCTTCGGAGTGCTGAGCACCGTTGGCGTCATAACGCTTGGCGATGCGCTCGGCTTCATCGGCGCCCATGCCCAGCCGAGCAAGCTCGTGGCCATGGAAGGATTGTGGGAGTCGGAGGCTCCTCCGGTAGGCTTCAATGTCATCGCGGTTCCGAACGAGGACACGATGACCAACGACTACGAGCTGACCATTCCCTACGCGACCAGCCTGCTGGTCACGCGCAGCCTCGACAAGCCCGTTCCGTCGGCGAGGCAACTCGTTGACCGCGCGGAGGAACGTATTCGCAACGGAGTTCCGGCTGTCGCCGCGCTGAAAGCGCTGAGCGAAAATCCCGATGACCCCGAGGCGCTTTCGACGTTCCGGGCGCACGAGGAGGATCTCGGGTACGGTTTTCTTGTAGGCGCCTACGCCATGGAACAAGATCCGTTACGAGCTACCGACGAGGACATTTCCCGCGCCGCCCGGGACGCGATTCCCAACATGTCACTTGTCTTCTGGCCATTCCGGCTCATGGTGGCGTTCGGGTTCCTGATGCTGGGATTTTTCATTCTCGCGGTACTCTACTCTCTGAAAGGAGACGTGGAACAGAAATCCCGATTCCTGCACTTTTCCGTCTGGATGATTCCGGTGCCGTTTCTGGCCTGCGAAATGGGCTGGCTCGTGGCGGAAATCGGCAGACAACCGTGGACCGTGTACGAGTTGCTTCCGACGTGGATGTCGGCTTCCACGCACAGCGTAGGCTATCTCGTTTTCTCGCTGACCGGCTTCGTGCTGTTGTACTCGGTGTTCATCGCCATCGAAATGTACCTGATGGTGAAATTCATTCGGCAAGGTCCGGATCCGGATGAACCGGAGTCCGTGGTAACGAATCCGATTCACGCATAGCCGGACGGGAGATCGATAATGGAACTCTATCTTGTATTGAAAATCACTTGGTGGCTGCTGCTTGGCGTTCTGCTGATGGGACTCGCCATCATGGTCGGCATGGACATGGGTGTCGGCACGGTGCTTCGGTACGTGGGGCGCACGGACAACGAGCGCCGGGTCGCCCTGAACATCATCGGTCCGCACTGGGACGGCAACCAGGTATGGTTCATACTGGGAGGCGGCGCGATCTTCGCCGCCTGGCCATTGATCTACGCTACGGCCTTTTCGGGGCTCTATGTCGTCATGCTCGTCCTGCTTTGGAGCATGATCGTCAGACCGCTCGGATTCGAGTATCGCAGCAAGCTCGACAACCCTGGCTGGCGCAATGCCTGGGATTGGTCACTTTTCGTCAGCGGCTTCGTCCCCATGCTCGTGTTCGGCGCCGCCATCGGCAATGCGCTGCAAGGGTTCCCCTTTCATTTCGAATGGAACCTGATGTCTTTCTATACAGGCAGTTTCATATCGTTGTTCAATCCGTTCGCCATACTGTGTGGCTTGTTGTCCGTCGCCCTGGCCGTCTACATGGGTTGCGCGATGCTGATGATGCGCGGTGAGGGAGCCT
>JAUIEZ010000093.1 GCA_030429665.1 Gammaproteobacteria bacterium
AGCCAATTGAGATTGACCGCGCCGGGAATGTGACCGCCGCGCTGCGAGATGGCCCGCGCCCCACTGAACTCCTCGCTGGTGCGGCTGTCGAGAAACCTGCTGGTACCGTCCTTGACCCGATCGAGTACGTAATCGCGCTCGGCGAGCGCTTCGCCGTCGATGTCTTCCAGGACGAACTTGCCCGGGGCGCGCGAAGGCGAGGGATCGGATGAGACGGGATGCGACTCGTTTGCCCAGGCATGAAGGCCGCCGTTGATCACCGACACGTTGTACAGGCCCATGACATGCAGCGTCCACGCCAGGCGACACGCACGGCCGCCACCTTCGTCGTCGTAGGCGACGACCCGGGTGTCCGGGCCGATACCCAAGCGCGAAATGACCTCGTTGAGGCGCTCCAGCGGCGGCAACAGCCCGACCGCGGGCCGGGTGCCGGCGATCAGCACGCCGTAGTCGAGAGGCTGCGCCCCCGGCACGTGGAGCTGCGCATGCGTTTCCGGCTTGGAGAGATCCACGAAGACCACGTCGTCGGTGTCGAGCAGCAACTCGGCGTCGTCGGGTTCTATGAAGTACGGGGAGTTTTCCGCGTTCGCGGTCATGGTCGTCAAACCTGGGTTGTCAATGGAGATCCGGCTCCGAAAAACCTATCATTATACCTGCCCGGTGTCATTCGACGTTACCGCGATCGATCACCGCCCGACAGATGCAATCGACCATTGGCGAGACAGGGGTGAAATGACAGCAACAACGCAAAGCCGGTTCCAGGGGACCGATCGCTACATCGCCACCGCGGACCTGATGGCCGCGGTCAACGCCGCGATCGTGCTGGAGCGGCCGCTGCTGGTGAAGGGGGAACCCGGAACCGGCAAGACCCAGCTTGCCGAGGAGATTGCCTCGGCGCTCGACAAGCCTCTGATTCAGTGGCATATCAAGTCCACCACCCGCGCCAGCCAGGGTTTGTACGAATACGATGCGGTGGCGCGCCTGCGCGACTCGCAGCTTGGCGACGACAAGGTGCACGACATTTCCAATTACATCGTGCCCGGCAAGTTGTGGGAGGCGTTCGATTCCGAGGTGCAGCCGGTGCTGCTCATCGACGAGATCGACAAGGCCGACATCGAGTTCCCCAACGACCTGCTTCTCGAGCTCGACCGGATGGAGTTCCACCGGCCGATCATCGTCATCACCAGCAACAACGAGAAGGAGCTGCCGGACGCCTTTCTTCGGCGCTGTTTTTTCCACTATATACAGTTTCCCGACAAGGACACCATGGAGCGCATCGTCGAGGTGCATTTTCCGGGCCTGAAAAAACAGCTCCTGAAGAGCGCTCTCGAGGTGTTCTTCGACGTTCGCGAGGTGCCCGGCCTGAAAAAGAAGCCGTCCACCTCGGAGGTCATCGACTGGATCAAGCTGCTGGTGGCCGAGGACATTCCGCCCGACGCGCTCAAGAGCGACAACCTGCGATCGTCGATTCCGCCGCTGTACGGCGCGCTGCTGAAGAACGAGCAGGACGTGCACCTGTTCGAACGCCTGGTCTTCCTGAACCGGCGCAATGCTCGTTGACTTCTACCAGCACCTGAAAAGCGCCCGGCTGCCGGTCTCCGTCACCGAGTACCTGGCGCTCATGGAGGCGCTGCATTCGGGCGTGGCCGACTACAGCGTCGACAATTTCTACTACCTGGCGCGTGCCATCCTGGTCAAGGACGAGCGTCACCTCGATCGTTTCGACCGCGTGTTCGGCGCCTACTTCAAGGGCCAGACGGAACTGTTCGACAAGCTGCTCGGCGAAATACCCGAGGAATGGCTTCGCCGCCAGGCCGAACTGTTGCTCAGCGACGAGGAAAAAAAGCGCATGGAGTCCCTGGGTGGCTTCGACGAGCTCATGCGGACCCTGGCCGAGCGCATGCGCGAACAGCGAGAGCGTCACCAGGGTGGCAGCAAGTGGATCGGCACCGCGGGCCGCTCGCCGTTCGGCGCCTACGGCTACAATCCCGAGGGCGTACGGATCGGCCAGGACGCCGGTCGCCAGGGCCGCGCGGTCAAGGTGTGGGACAGGCGCGAGTTCCGCGATTTGGACGACAACGTGCAGATCGGCACGCGCAACCTGCAGGTGGCGCTGCGCAAGCTGCGTCGATTCGCCCGCGAGGGCGCCCGCGAGGAACTCGATCTCGACGCCACCATCGAGCACACCGCGCGCAACGCCGGCTGGCTGGACCTGCGCATGGTGCCTGAACGGCACAACGCGGTGAAGGTGCTGCTGTTCATCGACGTGGGCGGTTCGATGTATCCGTTCGTGCAAACCTGCGAACGGCTGTTCACGGCTGCGCGCAGCGAGTTCAAGCACCTGGAACATTACTACTTCCATAATTTCTTCTACGACTTCGTGTGGCGCGACAATCGCCGGCGCCATGACGACACGATTCCCGTGTTCGAGCTCATGCACACCTACGGCAGCGATTACAAGGTGATCGTCGTCGGCGACGCCAGCATGAGCCCCTACGAGATCAGCGTGGCGGGCGGGAGCGTGGAGTACTTTAACGAGGAGGCGGGTGAGGTGTGGGCCAGGCGGATGCTCGAAACGTGGCCGAATGCCGTGTGGCTCAATCCGGTGTCCCGCGAGGCCTGGGACTACACGCAATCCATCGCCATGGTGCGCGAGATCATGGAGGGGCGCATGTTCGAACTGACGGTGAGCGGACTGGAATCCGCCATCGACAGTCTGAAGGGGCGGCGCCAGTAGCCCGCTCGACGCGCGGCGCTTCGGCTGCGACGTTCGAATACGTTACAATACAACGTTTTACGAAATCCAGCCTGAACCTGTATGACCGAGTCGCCGATTCGCGAGAACGAGCGCGCCGCTCTTGGCGCGCGTCTTCCGTGGGAGCGTGTTCGCGCCACCCTCAAGCTCGATGCCAACGGATTGATTCCCGCCATCGCCCAGCAGCACGATACCGGGGAAGTGCTGATGATGGCGTGGATGAACCTCGACGCCATCGACGAAACCCTGGCTACCGGGCGCGTTTGTTACTGGTCCCGCTCGCGCGCCAGGCTCTGGCGCAAGGGTGAGTCCTCCGGGCAGGTGCAGAGCCTGTGCGAGATGCGCCTCGATTGCGACGGCGACACGTTGCTGTTGCTGGTGGACCAGACCGGGCCCGCCTGCCACACGGGGCGCGCGAGCTGCTTCTACAACCGGGTCGACGGCGACGGCGTCGAGGTGATCAGCGAGCCGCTCGTGGATCCCGACGAACTGTACGGAAGCTGAGGGCGGCATGTCGATCCTGCTCTACAACACCGCGACCCGCCGCAAGGAGCGCTTTGCCCCGGGGGATCCCGACCGCGTCACGATGTACGTCTGCGGGCCCACCGTCTACAACCTGGTGCACATCGGCAATGCGCGGCCGGTGGTGGTTTTCGATGTCCTCTATCGGCTGCTCCGCTCACAGTACCCGCGGGTCGTTTACGCGCGCAACATTACCGACGTCGACGACAAGATCAACCAGGCGGCGAAGGAGGGCGGCGAGAGCATCGCGGACGTTGCGAACCGTTTCACGGAGGCGTTCCACGAGGACATTGCCGGACTCAATGTGCTGGCACCGGACGTCGAGCCGCGCGCCACCGATCATATCGCGGCGATGATTGCCATGATCGAACGGCTTGTCGAGTCCGGACATGCCTACGCGGCCGACGGTCACGTGTTGTTCAACGTGCCGTCGATGGCGAACTACGGTCGGCTGTCGGGTCGCAACCGCGACGACATGATTGCCGGCGCACGGGTGGAGGTCGCGCCCTACAAACGTGATCCGGCCGATTTCGTGCTGTGGAAGCCTTCCACGGACGACCTTCCCGGGTGGGACAGCCCCTGGGGACGCGGCCGACCCGGATGGCACCTCGAGTGCTCGGCCATGATCGAGACCCATCTCGGCACCACCATCGACATTCACGGTGGCGGCCAGGACCTGGTGTTCCCCCATCACGAGAACGAACTGGCGCAAAGCACCTGCGCCCACGACGGCGCCGACTACGTGCGTTACTGGGTGCACAACGGCTACATCACCGTGAGCGGCGAGAAGATGTCCAAGTCGCTCGGCAACTTCTTCACCCTGCGCGAGATCCTGGCCGTAGCGCCGGGCGAGGCCATTCGCTACGCGCTGCTGTCCGGCCACTATCGCAAGCCCCTGGACTGGTCTCCCGAGGCGGTAAGCCAGGCCAGGGCGTCACTGGACCGGTTGTACAAGGCGCTGCAGGGCGCCGGCCCGGCGACGCCCGGGTCGGAGGACGCCGAGGTCCCCGGGGCGATCATCGAGGCGCTGAGCGACGACCTCAACACGCCGCGCGCGTTGGCCGAACTGCATGCCATTGCCGGCGAGCTCAACAGCGCTACGGACGGTCGGGAACGCGAGCGTCATGCGGCGCGCCTGCGCAGCGCCGGTCGGTTCCTCGGTTTCCTGCAATCCGATCCGGTGGCGTGGTTTCGCTGGCAACCGCGCGACGCCGATGGTCTCGGTGACGCCGAGATCGACGCCATGGTCGAGGCCCGACGCAAGGCGCGATCGAACAAGGACTTTGCGGAAGCCGATCGACTTCGCGACGAACTCGCCGCTCGCGGCGTCGTTCTGGAGGACACCCGCGAGGGCACCACCTGGTACCGCCAGTCCGGGTGAATGCCCCGGTAGAGTTGACTGGCGTCAAGGGTGCAAGAGATCGCCGGCCGGCCCGATCGCCGCACGACCTACAATAGACGCCTGTCAACATTCTTTCCGAGGTATCCGTCATGAAGCTCAATATGGGCAAGGTTGACCGCGCGGTTCGTTTCGTCGTCGGCGCGGTATTGATCGCCCTGGTGTTCGTTGGACCGCAAACCCCCTGGGGCTGGATCGGCGTCATCCCGCTCGCCACCGCGCTGATCGGTTGGTGCCCCGCCTACCTGCCGTTCGGTATCAGCACCTGCGCAAAGCGTTCCGACAACGCGGCCTGAGTAGAGGAATCCGATAGCGCGGGTCACGCGCGGCTCGCGCGGTTTGCCTTCGTCGATGGGGTCCGGTAGATGTATCGGCGCGCTGCTATAATCTCGCACCGGTACGCGCGGGGCTCGGCACGGCTTCGCGCTACCCTGCCTCGATTTCTCCGTTCGCGGTCCGCATCCAACGATGATCGATCTCTCGGCCGTCGCCTCGACGTTCGGCTTGCTGTTCGTCGCCGAAATGGGCGACAAATCCCAACTCCTCGCGATGACCCTTGCTCACCGGTATCGCCCCGCGCCGGTCATCGCAGGCGTGTTCGCCGCGTTCTTCCTGTTGAATGCCGTGGCGGTTGGGATCGGCGAGGCGCTTTTTCGCCTGGTACCGCGAGACGCGGTGCTGCTGTGCGCGGGCGCGCTATTTTTCGCCTTCGCGGTCAAGTCATGGCGCGATGGTGACGCGTCGAACGGTGGCGTCGCGGCCGGTGTGGCGAGGGGTGCGTTCGCCGCGAGTTTCCTGTTGGTTTTCCTCGCCGAGCTGGGTGACAAGACCCAGTTGGCGATGGTGGCGCTCGCCGCCAGCCTGGGCGATTTGTGGTCCGTCTTTATCGGCGGCACGGCGGCGTTATGGCTCGTGTCGCTGATGGGCATCGTCGTCGGTCGCGCCGTGCTCACGCGCGTGCCGGCGCGAATCATTCATCGTGCCGCCGCGGCGATGTTTTTCGTTTTCGGTGCGCTTGCCGTTTCGCGCGTCGCCGCGAAGTGGGTTCACGCTTCGTGAATCGGCGCCGGTGGCGGTCTAGTCGGCCGTCACCGAGGCGATGAGTGCGTTGTACGCGGCACTGAATCCGCTCAGCGAAACGGTCAGGTCGACCGCCTGGCCCCGGTCCTGCATGATCTTCACGTTGGCCTGGCTTCCGGCCCTGAACTGCGCAAGGTGCGCGTCGTCCAGCGCCACCCCGCTCTGACAGCCGCGGCGAAAACAGCGCTCGATCTGCAAGCGGAACGGTTCGGCGTCGTCGACCTGGATCTCGGCGCCGCCGGGCAGGAAGATCCCGAGCGGGAAGGTGAATATCGCTACCGGGACGCGGTTTCCGTCCTCGCTGCGCAGGAAGCCGATCGCGACGTTGAGCGCCACCTGGTTGGTTTCCTGGATTACGAGTCGTTGGAACATGGAACACTGCCGGTCGCCGCTGGCCTGGTCGGTGCGGCAGCTAAGTGCCCAGTCCTTGTAGCGCTCGGTGGTGATGTCCGGGTTCTGCTCGCCCGACGGCGCCGCCTCGCTATCGGCCCCGGTCTGCGCGGATGCCCACGCGGAGAGGGAAAGTGCGACGGCCGCGGTCACGGCGACAATGGAATGTTTCAGTAGATTACCGTTGTTCACACAAACCTCTTGGTGGTAGCCATGATGCGCCGCGTCGCTCGCACGGACCGCGGGGCGCTCTTATATCCCTGGTGACGCCAGACCATCGCATGGTGTTACCGGCGTCGGGTCGACCGGGCGAATTCTACCGGCAACGGCCAAGGCTAGCACATGGCCCGGGCAGGCAACCAGCACCCCTTGGGCGCGAATCTTCGCGCGATCCGGCGCAGCGATCAGGCGTCGACCTCCGAGTGTTCGTCCGAGCCGCGCCGGCATGCCGTCCGTGACAGGATGGCGGTCAATCGGGTGCACGGGGATCGATCGGACCGGCACCTCGTGTGCCGCTGGCAATGGATTTTTCCCGGCGTGTCGATCGATGTTCAATCGATATAAAAATGATAATAAACAATAAATTATGAGCCAGATTGAATGAATCGTCTATTGACGAACGTTGCGCCGGGATGTTTGGATTACGCTGGCAAGGGCCAGCAACAGCCGCGCCCCGGATCGTCGTTCGCCCGGAGGACCGTCGTGTCGATGGGGAATCGAGCCGGACAGGCGGCAGGAGGTACTCATGCGAACCAAGCCCTGTCAGCAGTGCCAAGGCGAAACCGAGGTCAGCATCATCGACACCGGCGAAGGCAAGGCGGACGTCTTGACCGTGGCCATTCGCAACATGCCCGTGGCAACGTGCAACCAGGGTCATCGCCAGTTTGTCGATCCCTCGTTCGCCGCCCGCTTGCTCGACCATTTGACCCGGGAGGACGAGCCGGGCCTGCCCTCGGGTGAAGAGAAAGGCCTGTTTCGGAAGCACTACCTGTGCGAGGACTGTGGCGCCGAACTCGAAGCCCACGCCGACCATCGCCATACCTTCGCCGTGGACGTGGAGCTGCCGTCTCTCGATGCGTTCCAGGTCGAACTCACCATGCCGGTTTACCGGTGTAGCGGATGCGGCAAGGACCAGATCCACTGCCTGGGCGATATCCGCAAACACACCCCGGCGGCGCTGGCGCACGCGTTTCAGTCAGCCGACATTCCGCCGGGCTGACGGTGCTCCAACGACCCGCGCCGACCCGGGCATGAGGTGCCCGGATCGGCGGCTCGTCTCAGGTGGCTTTACCGCTTCCGGCAAGTTCCATCGCCACGGAAAAGCCGCCCCAGAACATGCGCATGCCGTCAAACGGCATCGACTGGTGGTCGAACCCGGCCATGCGCGGATCGGACATTGCCGCGGCGTTGACCCGGTCGCGGTGCTCGCGGGATTCGTAGACGATCCACGCCAGCGCCACTATCTCGTCGTCCTTCATGTCGACGCTGCGCGGGAACGACGTCAACTTGCCGGCCGGTACGTCATCGGAGAGGCAGACGGTCAGCGACAGCGCGCCGTGGTCGCGCCAGATCGCCCACGCCTTCTCCTCGAATCGCCGGTATTCCTCGATCCGGTCCTTGGGAATCGGGAGCACGAAGCCGTCCACGTATTTGCTCATGACTGGCGCCCTTATTCGCAGTTGACCATCCAGGAAACGCCGTGGCGGTCCACCACCGAACCGAATCCCCGCGCCCAGAACGTCTTGTCGAATGGCATAAGGATTTCGCCGCCCTCGGCGAGCGCGTCGAAGATTTCCCGCGCTCGCTCGACCGAATCCAGGTTCACGGTCACGGAAACGTGCCGGATTCCCTCGTAGGCCTGGTCGGCGGTCACGTCCGAGGCCATCAGCCTGTGCCCGTCGACTTCGAGGCAGGCGTGCATGACGCGATCGCGGTCGGCGGCGTCCATTCGCTTCGCTTCCGGGGATTCAGCGTAGCGCATCATGGCGGTGAGATGGCCGCCCAGTATCCGCGCGTAACTCTCGAACGCCTCCCGGCAGTTCCCGTCGAAGAATAGGTAGGAATTCAGCTGCATGACGTTGGCCCCGTGGTTGGTTGGAATGCGGATTCGTCGCCGCCGGTATCCATGAACTGGTCGAGCGGGCAACGCGCGTTTCGACAAGCGACTTGGATGATTTATCAGACGTCCAGTTCGCGCACCGGCCTCACCTCGATGCTGCCGATACGCGCCGGCGGGATTTTCGAGGCCAGCTGGATCGCCTCGTTCAGGTCGCGCGCCTCGATCATGTAGAAACCGCCGAGCTGTTCCTTGGTTTCGGCGAACGGTCCGTCAGTGACCGACACCTTGCCATCGCGCACGCGGACCGTTGTCGCCGTGGCCACCGGCGCCAGCGGCGCGGAAGCGATGACATAACCGCGTTCGCGCAGGCTTTCGCTATGCTCGAAGCACTCGATATCCCGGGGCGCCTCGGGGGCATTTTGCAGCTTCCCTTCCTCGAAATAGATGAGACAAAGGTATTTCATGGCGTTCTCCTGTGTACTGGCACCGTCGTGTCTCCTGGTCGAACGGGAGGCGGCGATTTCGACATCCGACGCGCAATTCGGACGTCAGGATTTTGCCTGCGTGACGACCGGACGGGAAACGACTCGGCCGAGATGCCAAGCGTCCCGGGGCGGTTCGACGTTGACAGCCACCCGAAATCGAATGCCGAATCGGTGTTCGGCGCGCAGCGAGCGTTCTCCGCGTCGACGGGTAACGTGATGCTATCCGCCGGTGTACCGTCGAACGCGAACCGCACGGACGAGATCGAACTTCACGTGCTGCGAGACGGTCGGATGACACGGGATCACGGCGTCCGCGATCCGCGGAGCGAAGACAAAGTCCGCGCGATACATGCCTATCGTGGAACAGGGCGTCAGTCGGCGCCGTACATCGCTGGCGCCTCCGGTGTTGGCGGACGATGGTGCAACGCTTCGTCGGTAACTTTCCATACCATGTCGACGATCTCGCCGCGCCGGAATATTTCAAAGCCGACTTCGTCTCCAGGCTTGAGATCGACGAGGTACTCGCGAAGTCTCTCGTAGTCCTCGTTGGCACCAACCGGAATATCGTTGACGGTCAGAATGACGTCGCCGCCGAGAACGACGTCGCGCCCGCCGATGCTCGACGGCAGAAAACCGGCGCGCAGTCCCAGTTCGCGTGCGATGGAGCCATGGGCGACCCGCTGAACGAGTGCTCCGTATTCGCGCGGCAGGTTCAGGGCCCTGGCCTGCGTGGCCGAGAGCGCAAACACGGTGACGCCGCTCCAGAACCCGGTTCGTTCCAGCAACAGGTCGCGCACGGTTTCGGATGTAATCGCGAAGCCGATGCCCTCGAAGGCGCCGCTGCGGCTGAGGATATAGCTGACGATGCCAATCACCTCGCCCTGTGCGTTGAACATCGGGCCGCCGGAATTGCCCCGGTTGATCGATGCATCGGTTTGGAAAAGCTCGCCGAGCGCGACCGGGCCGCCCGGCGCGGGAGACGCGTGACGCGCGCTGACGTAACCGACCGACAGCGAGTGGCCGAGTCCGTAGGGTGCGCCGACGACGATGACTTGCTCGCCGACCGCGACGACGTCCGAGTCGCCGAGCGGCGAGGCAGTTGCCGATTCCGGTACGTTGGTCGTTTCTAGCAGCGCGATGTCGGCGGCGGGTTCACTGGCAAGGATGTCCGCCATGACGCGGGTACCGTCGGCAAACGTTACTTGTACAAGGTCGGCCGCCTGGACAAGGTGTGCCGCGGTAACCACCAGCCCGGTGTCGGAGATCAGTACGCCGGAGCCGACATCCGATATCGCCCGTTCCATGGGTGTCTGCCCGTCGATAACCATCCGCTCAATGGTTCTTACCACGACGACCGAGCGGGTAACCTTCTCGAACAGGTCGCGAATCGACGTGTCGAAGGCCATTGTCGGCTGCGCGGCAAGCAGCGAGACCGCAAACGCCAGCCCGGCGATAACATGTCTCCTCGCGCCGGTAACGCACGGCGGATATGGCCCTGTCATGGATACCGCGTGGATCATGTCTGCTCTCCGCCGGCAACGGTGGCGTGCCACCATACCGAATGACGCCGGGTGTTCGGCCGCACCCGCGTCGTGCCCGCGTCACTCCTTGACGGAAAAGTCGCCTATCACGGGATCGACCAATGTCAGGAAATCGTCGCAGGCCATGCGGATCACCTGGGTGTGCGTCCCGGCATTGAACGAGATGTCATCGTCGTCCTCGATCAGCAGGTCCACGTACACCGGCATCTCGTACAGGTTGCCGAAGGGCGGCATCGCGCCGACCTCGCAGTCCGGGAATCGCGACTTGAACGACTCCTCGTCCGCCAACACGGCCTGTTTCGCGCCCGACGCGGCGCACAACGCGGCCAGGTCGACGTGGCGGGAGGCGGGAACCACGGCCATCGCGAGCGCGTCGTCGAGACGCACAATGACGGTTTTCGCGAACTCGCGCCGCGGCACCAGCGTGGACGCGGCAATTTCCCGGGCGGTATAACCGGGGTTGTGGTTGACGGTGACGTACTTGACGTCATGACGATCGAGAAATTCAACCAGTTTTTTCAGGGGCATGATGCATCTCCGCTTTTTTGCGTCCCCACCCGTTACTATCATGGGTATTGGTCGCCTGGGTTGTCATGACCGTCGTCAGGTTACCGCATTTTCGGCTTCCAGGTTGAAGGCCGTCAGGAGCGCAGCGAATCGAGCCGTCGTTCGAGGAATCGGCGTTGGGTATCCTCGCAGGTCAGTTCCAGGGCGCGGCGGTAGGCCGTTCGCGCGTCGTGCCTGCGGCCGAGGCGGCGGCACAGGTCCGCGCGCGCCGCGTGGGCCGGTTGGTAGTCGATCAAGTCGCCGCGGTCGAGAATAGCTTCGACGATGGCCAGTCCGGCTTCGGGACCGTCGCGCATGGCAATCGCCACGGCGCGATTCAGTTCCACCACCGGGCTGTTCTCGATTGTCATGAGCAGGTCGTAGAGTCCGACAATCTCGCGCCAATCGGTGTCGGCGAAGCTGGCCGATTGCGCATGAATCGCCGCGATGCCGGCCTGGAGCATGTAGGGGCCCACCTCGCCGGAGCGAAACGCACGCTCGATGAGCGCGGCGCCTTCGGCGATCTGCCCGCCGTTCCACAGTCGGCGGTCCTGGTCCTCGAGCAGCACCAGTTCGCCGTCGGCCGAGGTTCGCGCGTCGCGGCGGGCGTCGTGCAGCAGCATCAGGGACAACAGGCCGAGGACCTCGGGATCGGGAATCAGCTCGTACAACCGACGCGCCAGCCGTATCGCTTCCGCCGACAGGTCGACACGAGTCAACGCGGCGCCGGAGGAGGCCGCGTAGCCTTCGTTGAAGACCAGGTAGATGACTCTCAGCACCGCGTCGAGGCGCTCGGGCAGGGATTCCCGCGACGGCACCTCGTAGGGAATGCGTGCGTCCCGGATCTTGGCTTTCGCGCGCACGATGCGCTGGGCGACGGTCGGCACCGGGGTGAGAAAGGCGCTGGCGATCTCCTCCGTGGTCAGTCCGCACACGGTGCGCAGGGTGAGCGCGATGCGCGCATCGGGGGAGAGCGCCGGGTGGCAACAGGTGAAAACGAGCCGAAGGTGATCGTCCTTGACCTCGTCGTCGGCCAGTTCCGACGGGTCGGCGTCGTCCGATGCCAGGCGTTCCGAGGCATGTTCGAGATCGTGATCGAAGCGGGCCCGCCGCCTGATCCCGTCGATTGCCTTGAAACGGCCGGTGGACACCAGCCAGGCGCGCGGATTGTCGGGGATGCCGTCGGCGGGCCACTGGGTCACGGCGGCGGTAAAAGCGTCGTGAAGGGCCTCCTCGGCGAGATCGAAGTCGCCGAGCAGGCGAATGAGGGTGGCGAGGACGCGCGGCGATTCGTCGCGGTAAAGCGCGTCGACGAGTTCCCGGATTGAGGCGTCAGCCTGGGAGTTCACGAATGATTGCTTTTCAAAGGTTGCACGGTTGCCGAGTATATCCGCGGGCCGCCGCGCGTGGGCGAAGGTTGTCCCGGGTTTCAAACCGGGTCCGGTTCGGGCAGAGCGCTGCCTGGTGGTTGGCGATCCGCCCGCGCTGCTCGTAGAATCGTACCGCCAGCACCGCTGCGCCGGCGCGCCCCGCGCGCACGGCAATCCTGAATAGGCGCGACAAGGGAGTTTACGTGGCCTCCATTATTTCCATCGACCGGCTTGGCAAGACCTATGCTTCGGGTTTCTCGGCCCTGAAGCAGGTGAGCCTCGACATTGAAAGGGGCGAGATTTTCGCCCTGCTCGGACCCAACGGCGCGGGCAAGACCACCTTGATCAGCATCGTGTGCGGTATCGTCACCGCCAGCGAGGGATCGGTCACGGTGGACGGTTTCGACATCGGCCGCGATTACCGCGCCACCCGCTCGAGGATCGGCCTCGTTCCCCAGGAGCTTACCACCGACGCCTTCGAAACCGTATGGGCCACGGTGAGCTTCAGCCGCGGCCTGTTCGGCCGCGCGCCGAATCCGGCCTACATCGAGAAGGTACTCAGGGAGCTGTCGCTGTGGGACAAGCGCAACTCCCGGCTGCGCACGCTCTCCGGCGGCATGAAGCGTCGCGTCATGATCGCCAAGGCGTTGTCGCACGAGCCCGACATCCTGTTCCTCGACGAGCCGACCGCCGGCGTCGACGTTTCGCTTCGGCGGGACATGTGGAACCTGGTGCGGGAGATGCGCGCATCGGGCGTCACCATCATCCTTACGACGCACTATATCGAGGAGGCCGAGGACATGGCGGACCGGATCGGCGTGATCAACAAGGGCGAGCTGATCGTCGTCGAACAGACCGCCGAGCTGATGGCCAAGATGGGACGCAAGTGCCTGACGCTTTACCTGGCCGAACCGATGTCGTCGATACCCGGGGCCCTCGAGGACTGGAAGCTGTCTCTCAACGCGGACGGCTACGAGCTGGAGTACACGTTCGACGTCAACGACGAGCGCACCGGTGTGCCGTCGCTGCTAAGACGCATGAGCGATCTCGGCATCGCCTTTCGCGACTTGCATACCCGGCAGAGCTCGCTGGAGGAGATCTTCGTCAGCCTGGTCAGGGAAGGGTCATGATGGCGGACAACCGCGTGAACTTCAACGCCCACGGCGTGTGGGCGATATACCGGTTCGAAATGGCGCGCGCCCTGCGCACGGTGTTGCAATCGCTGGTAACGCCGGTCATCACGACGTCGCTTTACTTCGTGGTATTCGGCGCCGCCATCGGCTCGCGCATGACGGAGGTGGACGGCGTCAGCTACGGCGCGTTCATCGTGCCGGGCCTGGTGATGCTGGCGCTGTTCACGCAAAGCATCTTCAACGCCTCGTTCGGTATTTTCTTCCCCAAGTTCACGGGCACCATATATGAACTGTTGTCAGCGCCGATCTCCTACCTGGAGATCGTGCTGGCCTACGTCGGCGCGGCGGCCACGAAGTCCATCGTGCTGGGTGTCATCATCATGTTGACGGCGTCGTTGTTCGTGCCGGTCACCATTCAGCACCCGGTGTCGATGGTCGCTTTCTTGTTGCTTACCGCGGTGACGTTCAGCTTGTTCGGCTTCATCATCGGCATCTGGTCGAAGGGATTCGAGCAGCTGCAGTTCATCCCGATGCTGGTGGTCACGCCGCTGACCTTTCTCGGCGGCGCCTTCTATTCCATCGACATGCTGCCGTCCTTCTGGCGAACGGTCACGCTCTTCAATCCGGTGGTGTACCTGATCGACGGCTTCCGATGGAGTTTCTACGGCACCAGCGACGTGGGCGTCGTCGTAAGTCTCGTCGCCACGCTGGGATTCCTGCTGGCCTGCCTGGTCGTCGTGGCCTGGACGTTCGCCACCGGGTTCCGGTTGAAGGACTGAGCCCGATCGCCCGCGGCGCGCATCCCGCGGCGCCGTGCAGGTTTCCCTCGGACGCGGTGGTGCGGATAGCGCCTTGCAGGGCGGGTGTCGACCCGTTAGCCGTGTCTTCCCGCTTCGGCCTGTTCCTCCAGCCACTCCTTCCATACCGCGAGCAACACCGCGATCACGATGGGGCCGATGAACAGCCCGATCAGCCCGAAGGCGGACACGCCGCCAAGCACGCCGAAGAGGACGAACAGGTAGGGTATCCGGGTCGCGCTGCTGATCACCATGGGTCTTAGCAGGTTGTCGATCTGGCTGATGACTACGGCGCCCCACGCGGCCAGTCCGGCGGCTGCCCACCAGTCGCCGCTGGCAAACAGCCACAGGCTGACGGTGGCCCACACCGCGGTGGCGCCGAACGGGATGATGGCCAGGATCACGGTAATCATGCCGAGGAGGGCGGGGGCGCGTAGTCCCGCCACCCAGTATCCAAGCCCGGCGAGCATCCCCTGTGCAAGCGCGGTGAGCAGCAGTCCGTAGAGGACCGCGCGCGTGGTGTCGCCGATGGCATGCAGGTATTCGCCCGCGCGCGTCCCCAACAATCGCAGCAGCAGGCTTCGTACCTGGTGCAGGAGGGATTCGCCGTCACGATAGAGAAAAAACGCGGTAAGCATGGCGAAACCGAACTTGAAGGCGGAACGTCCGATGTTGCCGATCATCGAAAGGGTTTCGTCCGCCAATGGCTGGAGCCATTGCAGGACTTGCGAGCGAAGCGTCGTCATGTCGGTGCTCGCCAGTTCCAGCAGGCGGCTGAGTTCGGTGCCGACCCACGGAATCCGGGCGGCGGTTTCGGCCAGGGACTCTCGTCCCTGGCCGAGAAACTCGACCAGCGCCGCGTAGGCGGTCGGGACGTCGGCGCGGATCAGTGCCACCACCCAGGTCAGCGGCACCACGAACAGGCAGGTCATCAGCAACGTCATGACCAGCGCGCCGCTGTTGGTCCAGGTGCCGAATACGGAGCGCAGGCGTCGATAAACCGGCCAGGAAAGATAGACGAGAATCACCGCCCAGGCGATTGGACGCAGGAACAGGGCCAGTACCTGGTAACTGGCCAGTGCCAGGCCGACGAGGAACAGTCCGAGCAGCACGCGGGCGCCGAAAACGCTGGAGAAATCGGAATGGCTCATGAACGAATTCCGCCGGATGACACGTCCCAGTATACGCGCAACGACGAAACGGTCGACGCCCGTTGCCGCGCCATGAGGATCGGCCGCTTACCTATGAGATGGCGCGACGATAGTCGGCGCGTTCGAGCAGCCAGGAGACGATGCAGCCGAAAACCAGCCCCCAGAACGGCGCGCCGAGACTGAAGATCGGCACGCCGGCCAGGGTAACCACGAAGGTGATCAACGCGCCCAGGGAACAGGTGCCGCCGAACGACGTGACGAGAGCGCTCTGCAATACGCGCAGCATTGCCAACCCGGCGATCGTCGCAATGAAAGCCGGCGGCGCCGCCAGCATCATGGAAGTGAACCACGCGGCGCCGAGGCCGAAGCCGATGCCGAGGATGCCGACGAAGATGCCCGCCGTATACTGGCGGGCGTGATCGCCCGAAGCGGAGATGATCGCGTTTACGGGCCCGGTCAGGCACGTCGACACGGTGCCGGTCAACGCGGTCAGCAGCGATGCGCCGCCGCACGCGGTGGTAACGGCATTGACCGGCGGGTCGTGACGGACCGACCGGAGCACGGCGATTCCCTGGCCGTTTTGAACCACGATCACGGTGATGGCCAGCGGCAGTACCAGTTCCACCAGCACCGGAAGCGAAAATGCCGGTTCGACCAATTCCGGCAGGCTGAAAAAAGACCCGGCCGATGCCGGCGCGACGAATTCGCCCGTCAGCATGATCGCGACCAGCCCGGCGGCGAGCGCGCCGATCAACGGCGGGACGATGCGTCCAAGGCGCTCGAACACGCTCAAGCCGAGAAACGCGAGGCACATGGGAGCGGCGATGCCGAACCCGTCGCGCAGGGCGAAAACGAGGTCGAGCCCGAACTGCAGAAACACGCCCGCCACCATTGCCATGACGATGGGCATCGGAATGAGGCCCATGGCGCGCCGTACCCAGCCGCTCAGTCCGAGCACGAGCATCAGCAGGCCGGTGGCGAGAAACGCGCCGACCACCTCGGGGAAGCTCGAATGTGCCAGCGCCGGCCCCACGAGGACCGTGCCGGGGATCGTCCAGAAGAACACCAGGGGCTTGCGGTACAGGGTGCAGAAAGCGATGCTGAGCAAAGAATTGATGAAGAACGCCCCGAATATCCACGACGACAACTGGGCCTCGGTCAGACCGCCCTGTTCGCCCGTCGTGAGGATGATGGCAACCGGTCCTGACGCGGCGAATATGAACGCGATCAGGCCGTTGACGGCGTAGAGGGGGCCGAAGTCCATGGCGATCCCGGAAGGCGACGGAATTGGGCGGGTGAAATGTTCGAGGTTCATCGGGTGGGTGTCTGCCTGTCTCGTCTACGCATGGTCGTTCTCGTGTCGGTCGCCGACCCGGCGGACTGTACACCACGGATTTTCGGAACGGCAATAAACGAAGCAAGCCCCGCCAGGGCGGGGCTTGCTTCGTGCCGGATGCCGACGTTCGGATGAGTCCGTTCGTCGGTCAATCGTACGGATCAAGCATCGTCGTCGTCATCATCGTCGTCGTCGTCGTCGTCGTCGTCGTCATCATCATCGTCGTCGCCGACAAGGACATCGCTGTAGGCGATTGGTGTACCCACCACGCCCCCGGGCCCGTCGTCACCGCCCGCCAGGTCTTCGGCCGCGGGACAGGACTCGACGTCGGTAAAGGTGCCTGAGGCGGCCAGGGTGGCGCCGTTGTTGTTCGCGTCGAGATTCTGCAGGTCCACGACGTGAAAGTCGGCGCCGTTGTTCTCCAGCTGGAAGCCGAACTGCGCCGGATCAGGCGTGATGAGATTGCCGTCCGCGTCAAGGCAGCTGAAGCTCTGACTGACATCGTTGTGCATGACGATGCCGTCGGAGCCGGCGCCGTCGGGCTCGATCTCGC
>JAUIEZ010000094.1 GCA_030429665.1 Gammaproteobacteria bacterium
GTTGAGATGGTCGTTTTCCTCTTCGGCCGCGCGGCGCATGCGTTCTCGCACCTTGTCGTCGCGCGCGGTCAGGGCCTGGGCCTGGTAGAGCGCCTGCGCGCACACCTCGCCGACGTGGTTGACTCGCATCAACGCCCCCGATTCGCGCCGTTCGGCATCGTCGAGCGCCTCATCGGCACCGGTTCCGGCGGGGTTTGGCCGCCCCGTACCCGTCGGGTTGCCAAATACCGTGGTGAGCGCGTCGTCGGCCAGCATCAGCAGTCGGTCGAGTGGAGAGAAATGACGAGCGGTGTTCATGGGCTTGAAGATAGGGACGATTGATTGCCGATTCTACCGCCGTGCCGGCGGCGCGGCCATTGTCTTGAGCCCCCCGGGCCAAGTTGCTATTCTGCATCGGCTGTACGCATCGTCTCCGATGGCGCAAGGCGCGCGACCGGCCAACGGGCCGGGTAAGTTCAGCCGACCGGCGCGATCGCCGCACCGAACCAACCACGGGAGAACCTGTCAATGGCCGAGTATGTGGCCCCGCTGCGGGACATGAAATTCGTGATCGAGGAATTGTCCGATCTCGAAGGTGTAAGGTCCCTGCCGGGACTGGAGGAGGCCACGCCGGACCTCGTCGACGCGGTCCTGAGCGAGGCGGGCAAGTTCGCCCGCAACGTTCTTTCTCCCATCAATCGCGAAGGCGACCTGGCCGGCGCGCGCCGCGAGAACGGCGGCGTGGTGACGGCGCCGGGGTGGAAGGAGGCCTACCGTGCCTTCGTCGACGGCGGCTGGGCGTCGCTGTCGTTCGACCCGGCGTACGGCGGCCAGGGACTGCCCTGGCTGGTGTCCGCCGCGGTACAGGAGATGCAGAAAAGCGCCAATCTCGCCTTCGGACTTTGCCCGATGCTTACCCAGGCGGCGGTCGAGGCGATCTATCACCACGGCTCGGAAGCGCAGAAATCGTGCTACCTCGAGAAGCTCGTCAGCGGCGAGTGGACCGGCACCATGAACCTGACCGAGCCCCAGGCCGGGTCGGACCTCGCCGCGGTGAAGACCGTCGCCGAGCCCGCCGGCGACCATTACCTGCTGAAGGGACAGAAGATCTTCATTACCTACGGCGAGCACGACCTCGCCGAGAACATCGTTCACCTGGTATTGGCGCGCACCCCCGGTTCGCCGGAGGGGGTCAAGGGAATCTCGCTTTTCATCGTACCCAAGTACATCCCGAACGCCGACGGTTCCCCGGGCGAGCGAAACGACGTGCACTGCGTGTCGCTGGAGCATAAGCTGGGGATTCACGGGAGCCCGACCGCCGTGCTCGCCTATGGCGACAAGGACGGCGCGGTGGGATACCTCGTGGGCGAAGAAAACCAGGGCCTGGCCTACATGTTCACCATGATGAACCTGGCCCGCCACGCCGTGGGCGTGGAAGGATACGCCCTGGCCGAACGGGCGTACCAGAAGGCCCTCGGCTATGCCCGCGAGCGCGTGCAGGGTCGCGATCCGAAAAACCCTGGCGAGCGCGCCGCGATCATTCGCCACCCCGACGTGCGTCGGATGCTCATGGACATGAAGAGCCAGGTGGAAGCGATGCGCGCGGTGGGCCTTATCGCGGCGGGGGCGATGGACAAGCTGCATCGCGCCGTCGATACCGGCGTACGCGACGACGCGCGGCGCTGGGTGGACATACTTACGCCCATCGTGAAGGGCTGGTCCACCGAGGTCGGCAACCAGCTCACGTCGGTGGGGCTGCAGGTTCACGGCGGCATGGGTTTCATCGAGGAGACCGGCGCCGCCCAGTACTACCGCGACGCCCGCATCACGCAGATTTACGAAGGCACCACCGGCATCCAGGCCAACGACATCGCCGGCCGCAAGCTCCTGCGCGACGGCGGCGAGTTGGCGCGCTGGACATTGGCGCGATTCCGGGCCGATGCCGACGCGCTGACTTCCATCGACAGCGACGAGGCGGCCGGATTGCACGAGGCGATGGAATCCGCGCTGAACCAGCTCGAAGCCTCGGTCGACACGATGCTCTCGGCGGGAAAATCGGATGCTCCGCGGGCGATGGCCGTGTCGGTGCCGTACCTCATGCAGTTCGGCTACGTGGCCGGGGCGTGGGCCATGATCCGCGCCTACGCCGCGGCCCAGCGACACCTGGATTCGGGCAGCGACGATCCGTTCTACCGCGACAAACAGCGTACCGCGGTGTACTACGTCCGCCACGTGCTTCCCCAGGCCGCTGCCTGTCATGCGCGCATCGTCGCAGGCGGCGATCCGGTGGTCGACGTGCCGGACGAGTGGTTCGACCGGGCCTATTGACGGGCGGGCGAAAAGGGGCGGGCGCGGATTACGCCCACGGGACTCGCGCCGTGGTGGGCAGCCCGGGCGTTATGCCTTCGATCAGGCCAGCTTCAAGCCGTTTTCCACCGGCCGTTCCGGTTGCGCCAGCACCACGCTGCCGTCCGCCTGCACAAAGCCGGTGACCAGGCATTCCGAGCGCATCGGACCGATCTGCTTGGGCGGGAAGTTCACCACGGCGACGACCTGGCGGCCGAGCAGATCTTCGCGGGTATAAAGGTCGGTTATCTGGGCGCTCGACTTGCGCGTGCCGATCTCGGCTCCGAAGTCGATCTTGAGCTTCCAGGCAGGCTTGCGTGCCTCGGGAAACTCCTCGACGTCGATGATCGTGCCGGTGCGAAGCTCGACGGCCTCGAATTCGGCCCAGCTGATTTCCTTCATTTCTTTGTCGTCTCATTGGTGGATGGTTTGTAGTCGAGCCGGGCGGGCAAGTGCCGATCGAGCCAGCCCTTGAGCGGCGCCAGCGCCGGTATCCGCAGACCTCGTTCCAGCAGGCGTATTACGCGCGGCAGGTGGCGCAGGTATGCGCACTTGCCGTCGCGAAGGCACAATCGGCTGAAGATGCCGACCACCTTGGCGTGGCGCTGCGCGGCGAGCATGTCGTACCAGGCGAGGAAATTCTCCCGGTGCATGAGCGGCATGCGCTCGAGGTAGTACTCGACGAACTCCGTCTCGAAATCGGCCGGTATGTCGCGACGCGCATCCTGCAACAGCGAGGCCACGTCGTAGGCGACCGGGCCGATCAGCGCATCCTGGAAATCCAGCAGACCGCACGTCGGCGCGCCGCCGCGCGAGACCAGCATCAGGTTGTCGACGTGAAAATCGCGCAACACGAGCGTCAGCGCGGGCGGCGGCAGGGTGCGGAACGCGCCGCGCCACGCGTCGAGGTATTTCGCGCGCGCGGCGGAGTCGATGGATCGTCCATGAATGAGCCGGTAGTGCCAGTCCGGCAGCAGCGCGGTCTCGTCGAGTAGCACGTCGAGATTGTACGCGGGCACCTCGATCGCCGCCGCGCGCGGATGGCATTGCAGTGCGACCAGCGCGTCCAGCGCCATGCGGTACAGCGGCGCGGCATCGTGGCCCGCGGCCAATAGACGGGTGAACGTATCGTCGCCGAAGTCCTCGAGCAGCAACAGCCCCGCTTTCTCGTCACGGCCGAGTATCCTCGGGGCGGCCAGACCCAGTTCGCGGAGATGTTCGTCGACGCGAACGAAGGGTGCGACGTCCTCGCCGGGCGGCGGCGCGTCCATCAGCAGGGCGGGTTCCCCGGCGCCGCGTACGCGGAAGTAGCGCCTGAACGACGCGTCGGGCGCCAGCGCCACCACCTCGGCGCTGGACAGTCCGGCGTCGGCGAGGAATCGGCGTCGCGCGGCGTCGCGGCCGGTGCCGCTCGTGTCGGGATCGGTCTTGTCAGTCATCGGATGCTTGTCGATGTGCGCGCGGGCCGCGTCGCGGCGCGCGATGCTACACCACCTTGCCCGGGTTCAACAGGCCGCCCGGGTCGATCGCGGCGCGAACGGCCCGCATCAGCGACAGTTCCTCGGGCGACTTGTGCGCTTCCATGAGTTCGCGCTTCAACAGCCCCACGCCGTGCTCGGCGCTGAACGAGCCGCCCAGCGCCAGGACGATGTCGTAAACGGTCTTTCGCAACAGCGGCTTCGACGCCACGAACGATGCCTCGTTCATGTCCAGCGGCTGCAGCAAATTGCAGTGCACGTTGCCGTCGCCAATGTGTCCGAAAGGGTAGGGGCGCACACCGGGCGCCACGCGCTCGAGCGCGGCCGTGACCCGCTCGATCAGTTCCGGCACCCTGGAAACCGGTACCGACACGTCGTGGCTCACCGATCGCCCCGCCATGCGCTGGGCGGCGACAATCGCCTCCCTGATGCGCCACAGCGAACGTTCCTGGGCCTCGGACGCGGTGACGATGGCGTCCGACAGCAGGCCGGCCTCGTAGGCGCGTTCCAGGAACGCCTCGGCCATCTCGTCGAGTGGAATGACTTTCGACGAGGTGGCGAACTGGCAGAGGATGTACCACGGGTGGGCATCGGCCAGTGGATTCGCGCAGCCCTCGACATGCTCGGCCGCCGCGCGCATGGCAATGTCCGGGATCAGTTCGAAGCTGCTGAGTTGGTCGCCGCTTTCCTCGCGGGCGAGCGAGAGCAGTTCCAGGCAGGCGCCCAACCTGGAGAAGCCCAGCAGGATGGTGCGCGAGCGAACCGGGTACGGATAAATCTTCACGCTCGCCGCGGTGATGATGCCCAGGGTGCCCTCGGCGCCGATGAACAGCTGCTTGAGGTCGTAACCGGTATTGTTCTTGTACAGCGGATTGAGGCCGTGCCATACCCTGCCGTCACCCAACACGACCTCCAACCCCAGCACCTGCTGGCGACTGTTGCCGTAACGAAGCACGTTGATGCCGCCCGCGTTGGTGGCGAGGTTGCCGCCGATCATGCAGCTTCCCTCGGCGCCCAGGCTGAGCGGAAAGAATCGTCCCGCATCCCTGGCCGCCGATTGCACGTCGGCGAGGATGCAGCCCGCCTCAACGACCATGGTGCCGTTCAGGGTGTCCACCTCGCGAACGCGGTCGAGACGCTTGAGGACCACCGTCACCTCGCCCTCGCGCGCCACGGCGCCGCCGCACAGCCCGGTGTTCCCACCCTGCGGCACGATGGCCGCGCCGGCGTCGACGCAGGCGCGAACCACGCCGCTCACCTCGTCCGTCGAGCCGGGCAGCACAACGGCCAGCGGCGTGCTGCGGTAGTCGCCGCGGGCCTCGCTGATGTACGGTTCGGCATCGGCGTGGTCGCCGCGCAGCACGTATCGCCCGCCCACGATCGACGCCAGTCGTTCGATCAAGTTCGTCATTTCCGTCGTGGTCATTGGTTTTGTCGCCCGACACTGTGCACCAGCCGGCGGCGCGCGTAAACCGGGTGCTTCCTGGGCCGGTTCACCCTTTCGATCGGCCGCCCAATCCAGTAAAGTTGCGGTGATCTCAGCTTCGCTACCGTGCCGACGAAGCCTGTTTCCGGACAATTTCGGCAGAATTATAGAGACCCCCCATGCACAAGTCCCTCCTGATCGACCCGGGCAAATGCACCGGCTGCCTGCAATGCGAGATGGCGTGTTCCCTGGAACACACCGGCGAGTTCAACCCGGCGCGCTCGCGGATACGGGTGTTCGAGTTCGAGCATGGCCTGAACAACGTTCCCTATACCTGCACGCAGTGCACCGCCTCCTACTGCATGGTCGCGTGTCCCGTCGACGCCATCAGCATCAGCCAGCTGACCGGCGCGCGGGAGGTGGCCGATTCGATATGCGTGGGCTGTCGTGCATGCGTCGCGGCCTGCCCCTACGGCACGCTGAACTTCAATCCCGAGACGGGCAAGGTGGACAAGTGCGATCTGTGCGGGGGCGACCCGAAGTGCGCCGAGGTATGCCCCACCGACGCCATCGTCTATGGCTACCCGCAAGGCGACGTGCCGCCGGGCATGTTCGCCCTGCCCACGGACGCCGATTCCGCACCGACGGAGGTTCACTGACATGGGTTGGCAAAGAAAAGTCCTGCGCGTCGACCTGACGGCCGGCACCTGCGAGTCCGAACCGCTCAACATGCAATGGGCTGCCCAGTACGTGGGTGGCCGCGGACTGGCGACGCGCTACCTCGTCGACAACGTCGATCCGGCGGTAGACCCGTTGTCGCCGGACAATGCGCTGGTCTTCGCCACCGGGCCGTTGAGCGGCACGCTGGTGTCCACCAGCGGGCGCTACTGCGTGGTGACGAAAGGCCCGCTGACCGGCGCCATCGCCTGCTCCAACTCCGGCGGCAAGTTCGGCGCGGAGCTGAAATATTGCGGATACGACCTGCTGATCATCCAGGGGCGCTCGGAGAAGCCCGTCTACCTGCTGATCGAGGATGACGAGGTTTCCCTCGAGGACGCGTCCGACCTGTGGGGCGAGACGGTGTGGAAGACCGAGGAGACGATCAAGGCGCGGCACCGAAGTGAAGACATGAAGGTCGCCTCCATCGGCGTGGCCGGCGAGCGCGGCGTGTACTACGCCTGCATCGTCAACGACCTGCATCGCGCCGCCGGCCGCTCGGGCGTGGGCGCGGTGATGGGTTCCAAGAACCTCAAGGCCGTGGCCGCGCGCGGCACTCGCGGCGTGAAGGTCAAGGAACCGACGAGATTCATGCAGGTGGTCGACGAGAAAAACAGGAAACTGTTCGAGCACGGCAGCCGTCGAGCGTTGATGCGATACGGCACGTTGTCGATGATCGACGTGATGCAGAAATTCGGTGGATTGCCGACCAACAACTTCCAGAAAGTGCAATTCGAGGGCGTGGACCGGATCAATCCCAAGGCGGTGGTGGAAACCAACCGTAACGGACACAAGAACCTGCTCACCAACAAGGCCTGTTTTGGCTGCACCATCGCCTGCGGTCGCATCGCGCATATCGATCCGAACCATTTCTCCGTGGTCAACCGCCAGGAGTACTGGCACGCCTCGGGCGGGCTGGAGTACGAGACCGCGTTCGCCTTCGGACCGGCGGTCGGGGTCGACGACCTGGATGCCCTGACGTTCGCCGGGTACATGATGAACGAGCATGGCATGGACCCGATATCCTTCGGCGTTACGCTGGCCGCGGCCATGGAGCTCTACGAGCTCGGCCTGATCACGCGAGAGCAGACCGACGGCATCGACCTGCGCTTCGGCAACGCCGAGGCATTGACGGTGATGGCGGAGAAGACCGGCAAGTACGAAGGCTTCGGACGCGAGCTGGCACTTGGCTCGAAGCGCCTGTGCGAAAAGTACGGCCGCCCGGATCTTGCCATGGTGGTCAAGGGCCAGGAGTTCGCCGGTTACGATTCCCGCGCCCTGCAAGGCATGGGGCTCGGGTACGCGACCGGCAATCGCGGCGCCTGCCACCTGAAGCACGATACCTTCGACGTGGACATGGAGGATGTCAGCGGCAAGGGCAAGGCGAAGCCCTGCAAGCACTCCCAGGACGACATCGCCGCGATCGATTCGGCCGGTATCTGCCTGTTCACCGCGTCCGCGTGGGATCTCGACGACATCGCCGCCCAGGTCGACGCTGCCTGCGAAGGGAGCTGGACGGCAGAGCGGTTGCATGATGCCGGCGAGCGCATCTGGAACCTCGAGCGATTGTTCAACCTGCGCGCCGGGTTGACCGCCGCCGACGACACCCTGCCGCCGCGGCTGCTCAAGGAGCCGGCGCCGTCGGGGACCGCGAAGGGCAAGGTCTGCGAACTGGACGTCATGCTGCCCGAGTACTATGCCGAACGCGGCTGGACCGCGAACGGCGTTCCGACCCCGGATTTGCTTCGGCGGCTGAAACTCGAGGACTTCATCATTGAAAGTCCAGCTTGACCTTGCCGGTGAGCTCGAGGGCGCGCTGGACGAGGCACTAGAAGCGGCCTATCCCCTCGAGACGGGCGCCACCCTCGAGGATCTCGTCGCCTCGCTGCCGTTCGCGTCGCGGGTGGCCCTGACGTCGGTCAACGGTGAACTCGTTCCGCCGGCCGAACGCGCCGGGCGAACGCTGTCCGACGGCGACGAAGTCATGCTGCTGCCGCCCGTGAAGGGAGGATGAGCAGGTCGTAAGAATTCTTGTTATCGTCTGGACGGAGACGACAAGTTACGGGAATTCAACCTCTTACGGCTGATTTGCGGACTAACGGGCGTCGCCGCGCCGCAACGCGGCGGCCCGCGCGGTGCGCCGGCTTGCTATGATTTCGTCCCTTCGATCAACGAAGGGTCCCGCAATCCGTGTTGCGGACGCGAACACCGGCTTGTGCTGCAAGGATTTCCAAGTGTCGTTTCCCGTCAGTTTGTCGCATGAAGACCGCGTGTTCGTGACGCTCCCCCGCAAGGTTAGCCGAAAGGCCAAACCCAACGAGCCGTCGGGGCGGTCCCGGCTCCGCCCGGAGGCCGTATCGAGCCGCGCGTCGCGCGGCGCTCTCCGCGGGTCAAGGCCGTAGGTTACCCCGGATACCATCGATGAGCTTGGGAAGGGCATTGGCGGGGGTAGCAGCGCTGGCGGTCGCCGGCGCCATCGGCTGGCAGGTGTATGAGCGGCTCGAGGAAGTGAACAGCGCCTCGCCCGAGCGTCGTCCGGCCAGCCGGACGGTTCCCGTGGAGGCCGCCGAGATAGAGACCGGCGTCATCGAAGAGCGGCGCCAGTTTACCGGTACGCTGAACGCCTTCGAGGAGTTCGTGGTCGCACCCAAGGTCAGCGGGCGCATCGAGGAGATTACCGTGGATCTCGCCGATACCGTGACCCGGGGCCAGGTCGTGGCGCGGCTGGATAATGCCGAGTACATCCAGGCGCTCAACCAGGCCGAGGCGGACCTAGCGGTTGCCGAGGCCAATCTCGCCGAGGCCGAGAGCCTGCTCGCCATCGCCGAACGCGAACTCCGGCGCATCGAGACGCTGAGTCAGCGCGGTGTCAGTTCCGAGTCCGAACGCGACACCGCCATGGCCAACCAGCTGGCTCGCGCCGCGCACGTCGAGGTGTCGCGCGCGCAGTTGACCCGCGCCCGTGCCGCGGTGGAAACCGCTCGAATCCGTCTCGGATATTCTGCGGTATCGGCCGGCTGGCGCGGCGGCAGCCACGTCCGCGTGGTGGCGGAGCGCTACGTCGACGAGGGCGAAACGGTGGCCGCGAACGCGCCGCTGCTGCGGATCGTCGAACTTGACCCGGTGGTGGGCGTGTTCTTCGTCACCGAGCGCGATTACGGCCTGTTGCGGCGGGGACAGGCCGTGGAACTGCGTACCGATGCCTATCCGGGCGAGGTCTTCGCCGGCGAGATTGCCCGTATCTCGCCCGTGTTTCGCGAGAACGCACGGCAGGCGCGCGTCGAGCTGCGGGTGGCAAATCCCGATCTACGTTTGAAACCGGGCATGTTCGTGCGCGCCTCGGTACAACTCGAACGCGTGCCGGACGCAGTCATCGTGCCGGACCTCGCGCTGGTGGTGCGCGACGGTCAAACCGGCGTTTTTCGCGTGTCCGACGACGGCAGCACGGCCAAGTGGCACGCCGTCCAGGCCGGAATTCGCGAGGGCGACCGCGTGCAGCTCGTCGACAGCACGCTTCGCGGTCGCGTGGTCACCCTCGGACACCAGTTGCTCGACGACGGCTCGCCGATCTCGGTCGAAGGCGGTTCCCGGTGAATCTCGCCCGCGCCAGCGTAGGCAGGCCGGTGTTCACGCTGATGGTAACCCTGGCGGTGGTGGTCCTCGGGTCGGTGGCATTGACTCATTTACGCATCGACCTGCTGCCGAGCATCGAGCTGCCGACCATCTCGGTGCGTACCGATTACGAAGGGGCGGATCCGGTGGTGATGGAGCGGCTGGTTACGCAGATTGTCGAGGAGATCGTGTCCACGGTGCCCGGGGTGGTGGAGATGACGTCCCGGTCCTACGAAGGGAACAGCCGCTTGCGCGTCAGTTTCGACTGGGGCACGAACGTGGATGCCGCGGCCACCGAGGTGCGCGCCACGATCGAGGACGAGATCAGCGAACTGCCCGACGAGATCGGCAGCGTCAGGGTGAGCAAGTTCGACGTGGACAGCTTTCCCGTCGTCATCCTGGGTATCTCCAGCAAGCTCGACCCGGTGGAGCTCACCGGGATCGTCGACAACCAGATTCGCTACCGTTTTTCGCGCATTCCGGGTGTCGCCCAGGTCGATCCCTGGGGCGGCTACAACCGGGAGGTGCGCATCGAGCTGGACCCGGCGCGCATCAATGCTCTGGGGTTGCCGCTCAACGACATCCTCGACGCCATTCGCGATGCCAACCTCGACCTGCCGGCCGGCAAGATAGAGGAGGGCAGATTCCAGGTCACGCTACGCGCCCCGGCCGAGTTCACCAACCTCGACGAGATTCGTGACACGGTTATCGGGCGCAGCGAAGGCGCGCTGGTGACGCTGCGCCAGGTCGCGGTGGTCCGGGATACCTACGAGAAACTGTCAAGGATCATTCGGGTCAATGGCGAACGGGGACTGCGCGTGGCGATCCGCAAGCAGCCCGGGGACAATACCGTGGAAGTCGCGCGGCGGGTTCTGCAGGAAGTGGAAGAGATCAACCGGGCATTCCCCCAAGTCCGGGTGATCCCGGTGATCAACCAGGGCAACTTCATCGAACGCGCCATCGCCAACGTGGCGCGCTCGGTGCTGTACGGCGGCTCGCTGGCCATCCTCGTGCTGCTTTTTTTCCTGCGCGACCTGCGCAGCACCACCGTGATCTCGCTGGCCATTCCCATCTCGGTGATCGCCACCTTCGCGCTGTTGTACTTCGGCGGATTCACGCTCAACCTGATGAGCCTGGGCGGTCTCGCACTGGGCGTGGGGATGATGGTGGACAGTTCGGTCGTGGTGCTCGAGAACATCTTCCGCCGGCGCCAGGAGTTTGGCGATACGCCACGGGAAGCCGCCATCAACGGCGCCCGGGAGGTGTCGTCCGCGGTGGTGGCGGGGACCGTCACGACGCTGGTGATCTTCCTGCCCCTGATATTCGTCGAGGGCGTCTCCGGCGTGTTGTTCAAGGAATTGGCCTACGTCATCATGTTCTCGCTGCTGTGTTCGCTGTTGGTTGCTCTGAGCCTGGTACCGGTGCTGGGTTCGAAACTGCTGGCGCCGGGCGACACGGGCAATGGCGCGCCGCGCGGGATGCTGGGCGCGATCGAGAACGCCTACCGGGATCTTCTGTACGGCGTCATGCGTTGGCGGATCACCACGCTGGCGGTGTCGGCGGCGATCTTTGCCTCCAGCCTGATGCTGGTGCCGTACCTGGGCAGCGAGTTCATCCCGCCCAGTGACGAAGGCGAGGTGCGTGTCACCGGGGAGATGGAAATCGGCAGCCGGCTCGAACTGGTCGACCGCCAGACACGGCTGATGGAGCAGAAAGTGTACGAGGCGGTGCCCGAGGCCGTTTCCTCGGTGGTCAGCGTTACCACGTCCGGGACGTTTGGCCGCTCTTCGGCGAACGGCGAGGTGCGATTGTCGCTGGTGCCCGCGGCCCAGCGCGAACGCTCCAATACGGAGATTGCCGATGACCTGCGCGAGTTGCTCGACGGCGCCATTCCCGGCATGAAGATCCGGGTGCGGGCGCCCCAGGGCCAGTTCCTGCTCGAGCGCATTCTCTCGAGCGTGGAGGGCGTGACCGTCGAGGTGCGCGGGTACGAACTCGAAATCCTCGACGCGCTGGCGCGCCAGGTATCGGAGCGCATCGCCGACATCGATGGAATCACCGACGTTCAACTCAGTCGAGAGGCGGGCATTCCGCAGCGCGAGATCCTGGTGGACCGCCAGAAGATCGCCGACCTTGGCCTGAGCGTCCGGGACGTGACCGAGGTCATCGAGACGGCGGTGGCGGGTTCGACCGCGGGAGAGTTTCGGGTCGGCGGCGATTCCTATCGCATCCTGGTGCAGCTCGAGGCGGCGGAGCAGCGCTCCCTCGACGAGATCCTCGACCTGACGGTGCGTACGCCGGACGACGAGCTGGTGGCGTTGCGCAACCTGGTGAACACGACAGCGGGCAGTGGTCCGGTGACCATCGAGCGCAAGGACCAGCAGCGACTGGTGACCGTGACGGCCAACGTATCCGGGCGCGACCTGGGATCCGTCGCCGCTGACATCCAGGCGCGGCTCGACGGCATTCCGCGACCGGTCGGATACGACACCGTCATTGCTGGTAACTTCGAGGAACAGCAGAAATCCTTCCGCGAGATGGTCATCTCGCTGGCGCTTGCGCTGCTGCTGGTCTACATGGTGCTGGCCTCGCAGTACGAATCGTTCCGCGATCCGCTGGTGGTGATGTTCTCGGTGCCCTTCGCCGCCACCGGGGTGCTGGTGACCCTGTTTCTCACGAATACCACTCTCAGCCTGCAATCGGGTATCGGCTGCATCATGCTCGGGGGGATCGTGGTGAACAACGCCATCCTGCTGGTCGACCAGGCGGGTCAGTTCCGCGCCGCCGGCATGGACACGCGCGAGGCGCTGGCGGAGGCGGGGCGGCGACGGCTGCGGCCGGTGCTGATGACCACGCTCACTACCATCCTCGCGCTGTTGCCGTTGACGCTCGGTATCGGCGAAGGCTCGGATGCGCAGGCACCCATGGCGCGCGCCGTCGTCGGCGGCCTGACGATGTCGACCCTGGTTACCCTGGTTCTGATCCCGGCGGTGTATTCGCTATTTCACCCGGCGCGACCCTCGGTTCGCGACCCGGCGACGGCGGGATCTCCCCGGTAGCGCGGAGCGGAACGGCGGGCGTCGGCGAATCGTCAGCGTCTGGCGCGTTTCCCGGCCGGGTCGTACATCGCCTTGAGGCTCGCCGTGGCGCCGACGCGGCGGCCCGCCACGTCGATCTCCCAACGACTCGACGCGATCGCCTCGGCCGTGATGTCCTCCTCGGCGCGCACGTAACCCAGGCCCACCGACGCCCCGAGCGTGTGGCCGAAATTGCCCGAGGTGAGATGACCCACGATGTCCCCGTCCCGAATGATGGGCTCATGGTGATATAGCATCTCTTGAGGATCGTCGAGCAGGAACTGCACCAGGCGTTTTCGCATATGCGTCCGCGACTCGCGTTGCCGGGCGATCGCATCGCGCCCGATGAACGGAACGGCCTTGTCCATGGCGCAGACGAAACCCGCGCCGGCCTCGAGGGGCGTGTCCTCGTCGCCGATATCGTGGCCGAAGTGGAGAAACTTCTTTTCAAGCCGACAGGAATCGAGCGCGTGCAGGCCGGCGAGCTTCAAGTCGTGTCCGCCGCCGTGCTCCATGAGCAGGTCGAACACGTGGCGCGCCATGTCCACGGGCACGTAGAGTTCGAAACCCAGTTCGCCGACGAAGGAGACGCGAAGGGCACGGGCGCGGGCGTAGCCGATCTCGATCGAGCGGGCGGTGCCGAAGGCGAAGTCGTCGTTGTCGAGCTTGACGTCCACCAGCGGTTGAAGCATTTCACGGCTGCCCGGGCCCATGACGCCGAACACCGCCCATGCGGCGGTGATATCCGTGACGTGGCAGTGGGCGTCGGGGTCGATATGACGTTTCAGCCAGTCAATATCCTTGCGCGTTACCGCCGCCCCGCTGACCACCCAGTACTCGTCCTCTGCGATGCGGGTGACGGTCAGGTCCGCCTCGATGCCGCCGCGTTCGTTCAGCCAGTGCGTGTAGACCACCTTGCCGGGCGCCACGTCCACGTCGGCCGAGCAGATTCGCTGCAGGCTGGCGCAGGCTTCGCGGCCGGCGACCAGGTACTTGGAGAAACTGGACTGGTCGAACAGGACGACGCCCTCGCGCGCGGCGCGGTGCTCGGCGGCCGAGTACTCGAACCAGTTTTGCTTGCCGAACGAGTATTCGTAGCGCGGTTCGACGCCTTCGGGCGCGAACCAGTTGGGTCGCTCCCAGCCGGCCACCTGCCCGAAGCAGGCGCGGTGCGCAACGAGCCGTTCGTGAATCGGCGAGTGCCTCACGTCGCGCGCCGTTTCGAACTGCTTGAACGGGTAGTGGTTGTCGTAGAGCAGGCCGAGCGTCTCGGTGACGCGTTCACGGATGAACCGTTCGTTGCTCATGAACGGGTACATGCGCCGAATGTCGTTGGACCACAGATCGAGCGGTGCGTGGCCAAGGTGCATCCACTCGGCGCAGGCTTTTCCGAGTCCGCCGGATGTCTGGATGCCCACGCTGTTGAGACCGCAGGCGACGAAGTAGCCGCGCAGCTCGGGTGCTTCGCCGACATGGAACTGGTCGTCGGGGGTAAACGATTCGGGACCGCAGAAGAACTTGCGCCAGCCGATCTCCTGGAGTTTCGGCACACGCACCATGGCGTCCTCGAGCACCGGGTAAAACTGCTGCTCGACGTGCCCCGTGAGTTCGTCGAAGCAAAACTCGGCGGGAATTCCGTCCATTCCCCACGCCAGCGCGTTCTTTTCGAAGGCGCCCACCAGCAGGCTGCCCGCGTCTTCCCGATAATAGGCGCACTTGTCGTAATCGCGGAGCACCGGCAGGTCCGGATGAAATGCCTCGTCCTTCTCGGTTACCGCGTAGTAATGCTCGGCGGCGTGCAACGGAATGTCGACGCCGCTCAATTTGCCCAGGGCGCGCGCCCACATCCCCGACGCGTTGACGACGAAATCGGTGGCGATATGGCCCGATTCCGTGACAACGCCGGTAACGCGTCCCGCGGACGACTCGACGCCGGTCACCGTCACGCCCTCCAGGCACAGCGCGCCGCGCTGCCGCGCGCCCTTGATAAAGGCGTTCGTCACGTCGATGGGACTGCCCTTTCCGTCCTGGGCGATGTAACTGCCGCCAAGCAGCCCGGTCGTGTCGATGAGGGGGAACAGGTCCGCGATCTCCTCGACGGTGACCATGTCGACGCGCGTGACGCCGAACGCGTTGTTCATCGACGCTACCCGCTTGAGTTCCTCGAAGCGGTCGGCGCCGTGTGCGATATTGAGACTGCCGACCTGGCGAAACCCCGTCGATTGGCCCGTTTCACGTTCCAGTTCGTCGAGCAACGACATGGAGTATTCGCACAGGCGCGCGTGGCTCTCGTTGGCGCGCATGGTGCCGATCAGGCCGGCGGCATGCCAGGTTGTGCCGCAGGCGAACTGACGCCGCTCCAGCAGCACGACGTCCTGCCACCCCAGGCGCGCCAGGTGGTATGCGACGCTGGCGCCGGTCACGCCGCCGCCGATGATTACGGCGCTTGCCTTTGCGGGCAGTGACTGGGGCATCGGAATCTCTCCTGTGGGTTCGTGTGTGACGGAAAGTGCATTCAATGCCGACGCGTCGGGTCGGCAGGTCGAAAGAATATGCGGAGCGCGCGATGCCGCCAACCCCCATTGCGACTATGGGGCAGGGGAAACTGTGGAAAGCGCGACCTCGCCGGGTAACGGCTCAGGCGGCGAGCAAATCCCCGGCTTGCCGTCGCACGTGCTCGACGATGGCGTAAACGCCCACGTGACGGGTTGGACTGAGATGGTCGAACAGACCCAACTCCTCGAACCGGTCGTCCGCGTCGACGTCGAGAATCTGGGCGGGCGTCTTGTCGCGGAAAATGGCGATCACGATAGCGACCACGCCCTTGATGGTGGATGTGTCGCAGTCGCCGTGAATCACGACCTTTCCGTCGCCGCGGGGCTCGGCCTTGATCCACACCATGCTCATGCAACCGTGCACCCGGTTTGCGTCGGTCTTCAGCGTATCGTCCATGGGTGCCAGCTTTTTTCCCAGGTCCTCTATGAACTGGTAGCGGGACTCCCAGTCGGGAAGGAAATCGAAGGCCTCGTGGATGTAGTCGTAGGTCAGCTCGTCGGACATGAACGCTGAAACGGGCGACGGGCGTGCGCCCGCTGTGGATTTCAAGTCGATTTACTATGCGCCCGGTTCGTTCTTGATTCAAGCGGGCGGCGGGCGCCGCACGAGGGCGGCGCCCGTCAGGCGGGATGCCGTCAGTGGGCCAGGATCTGGCTCAGGAACAGCTTGGTGCGGCTGTGCTGCGGATTGTCGAAGAACTCGTGCGGCTCGTTCTGCTCCACGATCTGTCCGGCATCCATGAAGATGACCCGGTTGGCGACCGTCTTGGCAAAGCCCATCTCGTGGGTAACGCAGATCATCGTCATGCCTTCCTCGGCGAGCTGGATCATGGTGTCGAGCACCTCCTTGATCATCTCGGGGTCCAGCGCCGAGGTCGGCTCGTCGAACAGCATGATCTTGGGGTTCATGCACAAGCTGCGCGCGATCGCCACGCGTTGCTGTTGGCCGCCCGACAACTGGCCCGGGTACTTGTTGGCCTGCTCGGGAATCTTGACCCGCTCCAGGTAATGCATGGCCGTCTCTTCGGCTTCCTTCTTGGGCGTCTTCTTCACCCAGATCGGCGCCAGCGTGCAATTGTCGAGTACGGTCAGGTGCGGGAACAGGTTGAAGTGCTGAAACACCATGCCGACTTCGCGGCGGATGGCGTCGATATTCTTCAGGTTGTTGGTCAACTCGATATCGTCAACGTAGATTTGCCCCTGCTGGTGTTCCTCCAGCCGGTTGATACAGCGAATCATGGTCGACTTGCCCGATCCCGACGGTCCGCAGACGACGATGCGCTCGCCGCGATTCACTTCGAGGTTGATGTCCTTGAGTACGTGAAAAGCGCCGTACCACTTGTTCATGCCGACGATGCGGATGACGACCTCGTCGCTGATGTGCAGCTTCTTCGGGTCGACTTGGGGAGTTTCTTCAGTCATCGGGTGTTCCTCTATCGATCAATTTCGCTTGTGCCCGGTATGGAGCTTGTTTTCAAGGGCGCGGCTGTACCAGGCCATCCCGTAACAATGCAGCCAGAAGATAAACGCCA
>JAUIEZ010000095.1 GCA_030429665.1 Gammaproteobacteria bacterium
CGCCGAATTCAGATTGGGCGCAAAACCGCCTTCGTCGCCGACCGAAGTATTGTGGCCGGCGGCGGACAAGTCCTTCTTCAGCGTGTGGAAAACTTCCGATCCCATGCGCACAGCCTCTTTCAGGCTTTCCGCACCTACCGGCATGATCATGAATTCCTGAAAATCGCTGGGATTGTCGGCATGCTCACCGCCATTGATGATGTTCATCATCGGCACTGGCAGCAAATGGGCATTGGCGCCGCCCACATAACGGTAGAGCGGCAGACCGGAAGCCTCAGCGGATGCCTTTGCAATCGCCAGCGACACGCCCAGAATGGCATTGGCGCCGAGCTCGCGCTTGTTATCGGTGCCGTCGAGCTCGATCATCGCCTGGTCCAGCGCAGACTGTTCCGAGGCGTCGCGGCCGGCGAGCATCGGCGCGATTCGCTCGTTGACGTTGGCCACCGCCCTCGTAACCCCCTTGCCGCCGTAGCGCGAATCGCCGTCGCGCAACTCCAGCGCCTCCAGCGCGCCCGTGGAGGCGCCGCTAGGCACGGCGGCGCGTCCGAGGCTGCCGTCTTCGAGATAGACATCGGCCTCCACGGTAGGATTGCCGCGCGAATCGAGAATCTCGCGGGCGCTAACGCGGGTGATCTTGCTCATGCGAATGGTCCTTTCAAACTCGTCGGATGGTTGTGTGGGGCGAAATTGGACGGCCGTTCAGGTGCTCGACAGAAGCCTGCCGCCCGTCTTGACGACGGCGTCGAGCGCCACCAGGGACTTGAGCAACTGTTCCATGCGATCGAGCGGCCAGGCGTTGGGTCCGTCGGAAAGCGCGTTGTCCGGATCGGGATGCGTTTCCATGAACAGGCCGGAAACGCCGGCCGCGACGGCGGCCCGCGCCAGCACCGGGACGAACTCGCGCTGACCGCCGGAACGACCGCCGGCGGCGCCGGGCAGTTGCACGGAATGGGTGCAATCGAAGACCACGGCGCATCCCGTGTCGCGCATGATCTGAAGCGATCGCATGTCGACGACGAGGTTGTTGTAACCGAACGAGCTGCCCCGCTCGCACACCGTAATGACGGCATCCGGCCGGGCCGCGCGCGCCTTGTCGACGACATTGGACATCTCCGGCGGCGACAGAAACTGTCCCTTCTTGATATTCACCGGCAAACCGCTCGTGGCGGCATGCTGTACGAGGTCGGTTTGGCGGCACAGGAACGCGGGAATCTGCAGGTAGTCGACCGCCGTGACGGCGGCGTCGACGTCCCCGACGGTGTGCACGTCCGTGAGTACCGGAACGCCGACTTCGCGGCGAACGTCGTCGAGAATACGCAGGCCCTCGTCGCGTCCGGGTCCGCGATAGGATTGCCCGGACGTGCGGTTGGCCTTGTCGAAAGAGGACTTGTACACGAAGCCGATGGACAGTCGCGCCGCGATTTCGGCCAACGCGTCGGCCGTGCGCGTGGCCAATTCGCGGCTTTCCACCACGCACGGCCCGGCGATCAGGAAGAACGGGCTGCGATCTAGCCCGGGCGACAGGTCGGGCAGGGTCATGCCGCCGCCTTCAGCTTGGCGAACTCGCGCGCGGCCCGAATGAAACTGGTGAACAGCGCGTGGCCGTCGCGGGGCGTGGATGTGAATTCCGGGTGGAACTGGCACGCCACAAACCAGGGATGATTTTCGAGTTCGATGACCTCGACGAGATCGTCGGTGGAAACACCCGCGATTTTCAGCCCCGCCTCGACCAGCCGCGGACGCAGCGTATTGTTCACCTCCCAGCGGTGGCGGTGCCGTTCGCGAATGGTGCGCGAACCGTAGATTCGACAGGCGCGGGATTCCTCGGCAAGCAACACTTTCTGCGCGCCAAGCCGCATGGTACCGCCAAGATCGGTCAATTCGCTGCGGCGATTGAGATCGCCCGTTTCGTCCACCCACTCGGTGATCAGTGCGATCACCGGGTACGGCGTGTCGGAATCGAACTCCGTGCTATGGGCGTCCTTCATGCCCACCACGTGGCGGGCGAACTCGATCACGGCGATCTGCATGCCCAGGCATATTCCCAGGTACGGTACGAAGTTTTCCCGCGCGTATTGCACCGCCCGTACCATACCCTCGGTGCCGCGCTCGCCGAAACCGCCGGGTACCAGCACTGCGTCCGCCCCGGCGAGAGAATCGAGGTTGCCGGTCTCGAGGCTTTCCGAGTCGACGTAGCGGATATTGACCCGGGTGCGCGTCTTGATCCCGGCGTGCACCAGCGCCTCGGACAGCGACTTGTACGATTCGACCAGGCTGACGTACTTGCCGACCAGGGCCACGGTAACCTCGCCATCCGGGTTCTCGAAGGCGTCCACGACCGCGTCCCACTCGGTCAGGTCCGCGGGCGGCGTCTCCAGGTCCAGGGCCCGCACCACGATGCGGTCGAGCTCCTGATCGAAGTAGACGCGGGGGACCTTGTAGATGTTGTCCACGTCGACCGCCGAAATGACCGCCTTCTCCTCGACGTTGGTGAACAGCGCGATCTTTCGGCGCGCGTCGTTCGGCAGCGGCTGGCGCACCCGACACAGCACCACGTCGGGCTGGATACCGATGCTGCGAAGCTCCTTCACGGAGTGCTGGGTCGGCTTGGTCTTGATCTCCCCGGCCACGCTGATCTCGGGCACCAGGGTCAGGTGGATGAACAAGGTGTTGGCGCGGCCGAGCTCGATGCGCATCTGGCGAATCGCCTCGAGGAACGGCAGCGACTCGATGTCGCCCACGGTGCCGCCGATCTCCACCATGGCCACGTCCACGTTACCGGCGGCGGCCTTGATGCAGGACTTGATCTCGTTGGTGATGTGGGGAATCACCTGCACGGTGCCGCCAAGGTAGTCGCCGCGGCGCTCCTTTCGGATGACTCGCTCGTATATTTGCCCGGTGGTGAAGTTATTGTCCCGGGACATGGTGGTGCGCACGAAGCGCTCGTAGTGGCCCAGGTCGAGATCCGTTTCGGCGCCGTCGTCGGTGACGAACACCTCGCCGTGCTGGAAGGGGCTCATGGTGCCGGGATCCACGTTGATATAGGGGTCCAGCTTGAGCAACGTCACATCGAGCTTGCGCGCCTCGAGCAACGCGCCGAGCGAGGATGCGGAAATGCCCTTTCCCAGCGAGGAAACCACCCCGCCGGTGATGAAAATGTACTTGGTCATGGTTTTCCTGGCGCCGCCCGCGCGTCACGGTGGGAGTAGCAATGGAATCTGGGCAACGAAACACGCGGCGACCGAAACGCGACCGCTCGGCTTCCCGCGGCCACGACGCGTGCAGGTGATTTCGTTACCCGCGGACGGGCTTGTAGCTTACCAGAGCCCGGGGGACGCCTCAATGTCGAGGCGTGCCGTCGGCGTCCTCAATCGGCGGCACCGGCCTCGGCGCCAGCTCAAACTTCACGCCCGGCTCGCCGCGGGCCGCGCGCCGCGAGGCCGCCTCCGCCACCGGCACCACGCACAACAACTCGTCTTCGAGGCTGATACGCGGCAGGACGCGCCGCATCCAAGGCGGAATACCCATTTCCTGGAACAACTTGCGCAACGGCCGGCGAGGCCCGCCCTCGTGAAGTCGTATGCGTCGATCGCCGGTATCGAAGTCCACGGTGAGTTCGCGGCCGGCGATTGCGGCCAACGCGATTCCCGCCCCCGAGCGCCGGCGCGCGACCAGGCGCAGCGGCACACCGGGAATGTCGAGGGCGCGGTCGAGTCGCCACTTGCAGGGTCCGGGGATCCGCCGCGGCAGCGAGGGAACGAGATACAGCGCGTCGCGATAACGCCGAATGGTGGCGTCGGCCCACTCGAAGCCGCCCGCGCCCGCCGCATCGCCGATGAGTCCGCGGCGCAGTCCGAGCAGCCGGTCACGCGGCGGCGGCCGATAGCCCGCGTCGATGATCCAGTGTCGCAACAAGCCCAGGCATTCGTCCTCGGGCAACCGGAACAGCGCCGGAACATCCAGTACGGGAGCGTCCGACAGCGGTTGCAGGGCGTCCGGCACGACGCATTCGGCGATCTGGCGCCGGGCCAGTCGCTCCAGGATCGCGGCCGCCTCGGCAGCGTTGTTCGCGACCCGCTGAAGGTTGCGTTCCGCCGCCGGCCAGCGCGCCGTGATGATCGGCACGAGGCGGTGACGGATATAGTTGCGGTCGAATTCGAGGCCCTCGTTGCTGGGATCTTCGATCCACTCGAGGGCGTTGGCTGTCGCGTGCTCGGACAGCGCGGCACGGGGCAGCGCGAGCAGCGGCCGCGCCAGTACGCCGCGTGAAAAGGATCGCTCCACGGGCATTCCCGCGAGACCGCGCAACCCGCCGCCACGCAGCAGGTTGTAGAGGATCGTCTCCGCCTGGTCGCCCGCATGGTGGGCGGTGACCAGGACGTCGCCACGCCCGAGCTGGCTGGAGAACCACCGGTAACGCGCCTCGCGCGCCGCCGCTTCGAGGCCCTGCCCTGCCGGCTCGATGGCGTCGGCACGGTGTACTTTCAGGCGCACGTCGAGTCGCCGGCACAAGGCACGGCAGTGACGCGCCCAGTCCCCGGATTCGTCCTGAAGGGCATGGTCGACATGCAGGGCGTCGAGACGCATGGCGGGAAACTGCGCGCGCAGCGTCGCCAGGGCGTGAAGAAGGACGGTCGAGTCGAGTCCGCCGCTCAGGGCAACCCGGTAGCGGCGATTGCCGCCGTCGTGTCCGGCGAGCCATTCGCGAAGGGTATCGAGCACCACGAGGCGCGGCACCGGTTCAGAGGCGGGCCGTCACGACTCCGTGAACCGGCCGTACTTGTCGAGCTTTTCCCGGCGCTCAGCCAGCAGCGTGTCGGTATCCAGCGCCAACAGTTCGTCGAGTTGTTCGGCAATGGCCTTGCGCAGCAGGCGGCACATGGCGGCCGGGTCTCGATGGGCGCCGCCGGCGGGCTCGTCGACGATGGCGTCCACCAGGCCCTGTTCCTTGAGCTGGGTGGAAGTCATCTTCATCGCCTCGGCGGCCTCGGGCGCTTTCTCCGAGCTTTTCCACAGGATCGATGCGCAGCCCTCGGGCGAGATCACCGAGTACGTGGAATAGCGCAACATCAACAGACGGTCGCCGACGCCGATGGCGAGCGCGCCGCCCGATCCGCCCTCGCCGATCACCACGGTGATGATGGGCACGCGCAGCGACGACATCAGGTAGATGCATCGGGCGATGGCCTCGCTCTGGCCGCGTTCCTCGGCGTCGACGCCGGGGTACGCGCCGGGCGTATCGATGAAGGTGATGACGGGCAGCGAAAAGGTGTCGGCCATGCGCATGAGGCGCTGCGCCTTGCGGTAGCCCTCGGGCTTGGGCATGCCGAAATTCCGATACACCTTCTCCTTGGTGTCGCGTCCCTTCTGATGCCCCATCACCACCACGCCGCGTTCGCCGAAGCGAGCCAGGCCGCCGACGATGGCATGGTCGTCGGCGCACATGCGGTCGCCGTGCAACTCGTTGAAATCGGTAAACATGCCGCGAATGTACTCCAGCGTATAGGGTCGCCGCGGGTGGCGGGCGAGCTGGGTCACCTGCCACGCGGTCAGCGAGGAGAAAATATCGCGGGTCAGCTTGTCGCTTTTCTGTTCGAGTTGCTCGATTTGCTCGGACAGGTTGAGGTCGCTCTGCGCGCTGACGCGCTTGAGCTCCTCGATCTTGATCTCGAGCTCGGCGATGGGTTGTTCGAAATCGAGGTAGTTGGGATCCATTTGACAGTCGGGTGACCTGGAACGGGCGCACGGGGCGCCGGAAATGCGTCGCGCGCCACGCGCGAAGATCTTCGTAGTGTAACCGAAACCTCCCGCGCGCCCGAATTACCGCGGTGTCGATTTTGGTCCGACCGATTGGCCCGGGGGACTCAACCGTATCGCCGCGCGGGCGAGCCGTTCGAGACGGCGTCTTCATCCTGCCAAGTCAGCAGGGTCGCCCGATCGTAGTGCCAGGTAACGGCGTCGGCGTCGGTGCGTCGCTCCAACTCGGATCGGAACGCGTCGTCGACGCGCAGACGCCATGACGCGCCGATCCGGACGGTGCCGGCGTCGCCATTTTCGCGTTCGTAATCGATCTGCAGCCGGGTCGCGGCCTCGGCGTCGGCGCGCAACTTCGAACGCAGCCAGGCGAGCGTCTCCGAGGCCGCCTCCCCGGCGCGAAGCCGTACCTCCAGGCAGTGCAGCCAGCGGGTGCGCACTTCGGCAAGTTCCCACAACTCGTTGGCGCGCATTTGCACGCCGCCGGTGTATTCGTCGGTTTCGGCGGAGCCGCGCACCACGAGCACGGCGTCGTTGCGTAGCAGGGATCGGCGGCGGGTGAACAGCCGGGCGAAGACGCTGATTTCGATGCGCGCCGTGTTGTCGTCGAGGGTGACGAACGCCATCATGTCGCCGCGTCGGGTTTTCATGGTGCGCACGGCGGACACCAGCCCCGCCACCACGACGTCCCGCTCGCCCGAGGGTTTCAATTCAGCGATGGCACAGTCGCGCAACGAGTCCAGTTCGCGGTGCAGGTGTTCGAAGGGATGACCGGTGAGATAGAGCCCGAGCACTTCCTTCTCGGCCACCAGGCGTTCGTGCTCGGTCCACTCGTCGACCCGGGTCAACGCCTGCAGGTCGGCGCCCGCCGGCGCCGCGCCGAACATGTCGTTCTGGCCGCTCAACGTGTCCCTGGACTGCTTCTCGGCGAGATCAACCGCCTGCCCCAGGTTGTGCATCAGCGTGGCACGGCACGGCTCGATGCAATCCAGGGCGCCGCCGCGGACCAGTGCTTCGAGAACGCGCTTGTTCAATCGACTGCCCACGGTGCGCTTGCAGAAGTCGAACAGGTCGGTGAAAGGGCCGTTGGCTTCCCGTTCCGCGACGATGCTGTCCACGGCCTTCTCGCCCACACCCTTCAACGCGCCGAGACCGTAGTACACCGACTCGCCGGTCTGCGGCCTGAATCCGGTGCTGCAATGATTGACGCTTGGCGGATGCACGGCCAACCCGATGGCGCGCGTCTCGGCGATCAGGGTAACGACCTTGTCCGTGTGCTCCATGTCGGCAGTCAGGCTGGCCGCCATGAATTCGGCCGGATAGTGCGTCTTTAACCAGGCGGTCTGGTAGGTCAGCAACGCGTAGGCCGCGGAATGCGACTTGTTGAATCCGTAGCCGGCGAATTTCTCCACCAGGTCGAAAATCGCGCCGGAGACCTTCCCATCGACGCCATTCGCCGCGGCGCCGTCGACGAAGACCTCCCGCTGCTTGGCCATTTCCTCGGGTTTTTTCTTACCCATGGCACGCCGCAGCAGGTCCGCAGAGCCCAGGGTATAGCCGGACAGCACCTGGGCAATCTGCATGACCTGTTCCTGGTACAGGATCACGCCGTAGGTGGGCTCGAGTATTTCCTCCAGCGAGGGATGCGGGTATTCGATCCGCTCCCGGCCATGCTTGCGGTTGATGAAGTCCTCCACCATTCCCGACTGCAGGGGTCCCGGCCGGAACAGCGCGACCAGGGCGACGAGGTCCTCGAACCGGTCAGGCAACAGGCGGGTGATGATCTCCTTCATGCCGCGCGACTCGAGCTGGAACACGCCGGTGGTGCGACCGGACTTGATAAGCTCGAATGTCGGCCCGTCGTCGAGCGGCAGGCGATCGATCCGCAACGGTTCGTCACGGTGTTCGTTGACCATGTTCACCGCATTGTGAATGACGGTGAGCGTGCGCAGGCCCAGAAAATCGAACTTGACCAGGCCAATGGCCTCGAGGTCGTCCTTGTCGAACTGCGTTACCGGCTGCGCCATCCCCGGCTCGACGTAGAGCGGAACGAACTCGCTGATGTTGTCCGGGGCGATGACCACCCCGCCGGCGTGCTTGCCCACGTTGCGCGGCAGCCCCTCGAGCAACCGTGCCGCATCGAGCAGCTCGGCCACCTCTTCCTCCTCCTCGTAGCGCTGCTTGAGCAGTGGTTCGTCTTCCAGGGCCTTGTCCAGCGTTATGCCGAGTTCCATGGGCACCAGCTTCGCCAGCACGTCGACGTAGCCGTAGGGATGGCCCATGACCCGGCCCACGTCGCGAACCACGGCGCGCGCGGCCATGGTGCCGTAGGTGATTATCTGGCTCACCTTGTCCGAACCGTAGCGGCCGGACACGTAGTCGATGACCTCGTCGCGCCGTTGCATGCAGAAATCGATGTCGAAGTCGGGCAGCGAAACGCGTTCAGGATTGAGAAAGCGCTCGAACAACAGGCCGTATTCGAGCGGGTCGAGGTCCGTGATTCCGAGCGACCAGGCCACCAGCGAACCGGCACCGGAGCCGCGCCCCGGCCCGACGGGAATATCGTTCTCCTTCGCCCACCGGATGAAATCGGCGACGATCAGGAAGTAGCCCGGAAAGCCCATGCCGATGATGACTTCGAGTTCGCGCTCCAACCTTTCCCGGTATGCCTGCGGCCCGGGTTCGCTGTCGTCGTCGAACGTCTTCTCCTCGAGTCGCCAGGCCAGGCCGGCGACGGCGTCACGCCGCAGGCACTCGTCGGCTTCCAGGTCGGCGCTTTTCGGGAAGGCGGGCATGTGCGAGGTACCGAAATCGAGAAAGACGTTGCATTGGCGCGCCACGTCGACCGTGTTGGAAAGCAGCACCGGCTGATCGGAAAACAACTCCGCCATCTCGGCCGCGGTCCTGAGATACTGTGCCGGCGTGAAGCGTTGCACTCGCCGCGGGTCGTTGAGAACCCGTCCTTCGTTGATGCATACGCGCACGTCGTGGGCGTCGAAGGCGTCGGCATCGAGAAACTGCACCGGATTAGTGGCCAGGGCCGCCACGCCGTGTCGGTCCGCGAGATCGAGAGCGGCATCGATATAGGCATCCTCGCGCGGCGCTCCGACCCGGCTCACCTCGATGCAATACCGCTCGCCGAACAGGCGGCGGTGCTCGTCGAGGACCGCCTCGGCGTCGCCGGCGCCGCCCGTCAGGATGGCGCGCCCCAGGGCGCCGTCGATACCCCCGCTCAGGACAACGAGGTTGTCGCGGTTGTCGGCGAACCAGTCCAGCTCCGCGACGACGTTGACGCCGTGGCGCGGCGCCATGTAGGCGCGTGTGAGCAGATGGCTCATAAAGCGATAGCCGTCATTGTTCCGGCACAGGACGACGAGCCGGTCGGGATGGGCCGTGCCACCGGCGTTCGCGACCTGGACGTCGACGCCCAGTATGGGCTTGACGCCGGCCTCGACGCTGGCGCGATAGAATTTTACCGCCGCGTACAGGTTCATCAGGTCGGTCACCGCCACGGCGGGCATGCCGCGACGGTGTACTTCGTCCGCGAGCGTCTTCACCCGCACGATGCTGTCGGAGAGTGAATATTCCGAATGCACCCGAAGGTGAACGAAGCCTGGCTGTCCGGTACCGGTCATGCCTTTCCTCGAACCATGCTCTCGCGCACCGGCGCGAAACTGCGGCGATGGCAGTCCGCGATGCCGTGCAGCCGAATGGCCTCGCGGTGAGCGGCCGTCGGATATCCCTTGTGCGCGTCGAATCCGTACTGGGGGAATCGGCGGTGCAAGTGCACCATGAGCCTGTCCCGTGCCTGCTTCGCAACGATCGACGCGGCGGCGATGGAGGCGATCCGCGCGTCGCCGCCCACCTCGGCGCGCGCGGCCATCGGCAAGACCGGCGTGAACTTTCCATCCACGAGCACCAGTGACGGCAGTACGCGGAGCGATAACACCGCCCGGCGCATGGCCAGCAGCGTGGCGTGGTGGATGTTCAGCACATCGATCTCGGCCGCGCTGGCCATGCCCACCGACCAGCTCAGTGCGCCGCAACGTATCAACCGGTCGAGGCGTTCGCGGGCGGATACCGCGAGCCGCTTGGAATCTCCCAGGCCATCGATGGCCGTGCCATCGAGGATCACCGCCGCCGCCACCACGGGACCCGCGAGCGGACCGCGACCGGCCTCGTCGACCCCGGCAACCAGCGTCTCGGCACGCGGTCGCTTCTTCATGGCGCGGAGCGTGCCGTATCCACGACGATTCGCGCCGCGTGCGCGTCGGCGCCGACGGCGAGTTGCTCGCGAATTCCGCTCAACGCGCGGCGCAGCGCCTCGCGACGCGACGCGTCGTCGAGGAACGCCGCCACCGCCGCCGCCATTTTCTCGCCCGTGGCGTCGGCCTGGATGAGTTCCGGAACCATGGGCTTCGGAAGCAAGTGATTGGGCATGCTGTAGTGCTTCACGGTGCTGAACATCCTGACCATCAGGTAACTGAGATCCGAGACCTGGTAGGCGACCACCATGGGCGTGCGCAGCAAGGCGGCTTCCAGCGCGGCGGTGCCGGAGGCCAGAAGCGCGACGTCCGCGGCCTGCATGGCAAGCTGCGCATTGCCATCGAGGAGCATGATGCGATCGGCCGGCAACCTGTCGACCGCCAATTGATGAACACGGTCGCGAATCGCCGGCGTGGCACAGGGGACGACGAAGCGCAGATCGCCGTGCCCGTCCAGCAATCGTCTCGCCGCATCGATAAAGGGACCGCCGAGCGTGGCGATCTCGCTGTTGCGGCTGCCCGGCAAGAGCGCGACCACCCTTCCGTCGCGAGGCAGCGAGAGTCGACTCCTCGCCTCGCCCGCGGGCACGTCCTCGACGCGGTCGGCCAGCGGATGTCCGACGAAGGTCACCGGCACGTCGTGGCGCGAGTAGAAGTCGGCCTCGAAGGGGAACAACGTCATCATGTGCCCGACGGCGCGCCGAATCTTCCTGACGCGATATCGCCGCCACGCCCAGACCGTGGGGCTGACGTAGTGCACCGTCGGGATTCCCGCGCGACGCAGGCGCAATTCCAGTCCCAGGTTGAAGTCGGGCACGTCGATTCCGACGAATACGTCCGGACGCCGGGCGATGAACCGCCCGGCCAGATCGCGGCGTATGGACAGTATGTGCCGCAGGCTGTTGAACAACCCGTCCAGGCCCATGATCGAGATTGACTCCATGGCATAGAGCGTGCGAGCCCCCTCCGCGATCATGCGCGGCCCGGCGATCCCTTCGAAGCGAGCGTCCGGGACGAGGCGGGTGATCTCCCGGATCAGCCCGGCGCCCAGCATGTCGCCCGAGGTCTCCCCGGCAACCAGCGCGATGTTCATCAAGGCGCAGTTAGCGAATGATGCCGCGCTTGGAAGAAGACAGAAAATCGATGAATAGCTGGATCTCGGCGCATTCGTCGAGCTTCTCCTCCAGGCGCGCTACCACCGTTCGCAGGTCAAGACCGGAGCGGAAGATCTGCCGATAGGCCCACTTCAGCGTCTGTATCTTCTCGACGCTGAATCCGCGGCGCTTAAGCCCCTTGACGTTGATGCCGAAAGGCGACGCCGTGTTGCCGGCCGCGACCACGTAGGGCGGAACGTCCTTGAGACAAACCGAACCGATTCCGGTAATCGAATGGGCGCCGACCCGGCAGAACTGGTGAACCAGCGTAAATCCTCCCATGATGACGTAGTCGCCTACCTCGACGTGGCCGGCGAGGCTGGCGCAATTGGCAAAGATCACGTGATCGCCGAGCACGCAGTCATGGGCGACATGCACGTAGGCCATCAGGAAATTGTCGCTGCCGATGCGCGTCACGCCGTGACCGACCGGGGTGCCCCGGTTGAGCGTGCAATACTCCCGGATCACATTCCGGTCGCCGATCTCGAGGTAGGTCACCTCGTCCCGAAAGCCCGCGAACTGTGGATCCTCGCCGATGGAGCTGAACTGGTAGATACGGTTCTGCGCACCGATGGTGGTATTGCTGCGAACGACGACATGAGGCCCGATCCAGGTGTCGGGCCCGATGGTCACGTCCTTCTCGATGATGGAGAATGGCCCGACCTCGACGCCGTCGCCCAGTTTCGCACCCTCGTCAACCACCGCCTGCGGGTGGATCTTTACCGCCCTGGTCATGAATCGGAAGGCTTAAAGGTTCTGGTAAGTGAACAGGAGTTCCATGCCGCTGCAGAGCTTGCCGTCGACCTTCGCCTCGCCGCCGCAACGCCAAACGTTGCGCACCTTGCGCAGCATCCGTACGTCGATGACCATCTGATCGCCCGGCTCGACCGGCCGCTTGAAGCGAGCGCCGTCGATGCCCGCGAACAGGTAGACGGTGTCGTCGCCCGCCTCCTTGCCGAGGCTCAGGCTCGCGAGCACCGCCGCCGCCTGGGCGATGGCCTCCAGCGTGAGAACCCCCGGAAACACCGGGCGGTGCGGAAAATGGCCCTGGAAGCAGGGTTCGTTGACGGTAACGTTCTTGATCGCGCGCAGCCAGTTGTCGGCTTCATAGTCCTCGACGCGGTCAAGGAGCAGAAACGGATAGCGATGGGGCAGAATTTTTCGGATTTGATGTATGTCTAGAGTGGTCAATTTCTTATCCGTTTCAAGGAATGGCTGTTAGACGCGCTTCCCGCGACTCGGTGCCGGGCAAGGAGCGGTCCCGTTGCCGCGGTCAATGGTCACCCTTTTCCCGCAAACCCGCGGCTCGCTCCAAGGCGCGCACACGGGCGACAATTTCGTCGATTCGGCCCAAACTGGCCAGGATACGCCGCCACCGGGGCGCCGTATGCGCCGACAGCGTCGACGAATACACCCCCGGCCGCGAGATCGACCGCGTGATCACCGTCGCGGCGTGAATGGTGACGTCGTCGACGATCGAAAGGTGCCCGACGATCGATACCTTTCCCCCGATTCTACACCGCTTGCCGATGCGCGCGCTGCCGGCAATCCCCGTGCAGGCGGCGATCGCCGTGTGGTCGCCGATAACGACGTTGTGGGCGACCTGGATCAGGTTGTCCAGCTTGACGCCGTCGCCGATGACCGTGTCGTTGAGAGCACCCCGATCGACGGTCGTATTCGCGCCGATATCGACATCGTCGCCGATGATCACCGAGCCGATCTGGGGCACCTCTGTCCAGCCCTCCTCCGAAGGGTGGTAGCCGAAACCGGGGGCGCCAATGACCGCGCCGGCCTCGATCCGGCATCGTTCACCGATCCGGCACCCGGGATAAATGCGCACGCCGGGAGCAATTCGGCTACTCGCACCGATGCGCGCCCCGGCACCGACGAAGGCCGTCGCGCCGACGATCACGTCGTTTCCAAGTTCTGCGCCACGCTCGACCACGGCACTGGCGCCCACCGACACGCCTTCGCCGAGGCGAACGCTCGCGTCGACCCGGGCCGACTCGTCGACACCGGGCGAACCCGACGACTCCGAACCCACCAGAATTCTGCACGCGTCAATGAATGCGAGGTACGGATCCTCGGCGATCAGGCAGGGGCCGTCGAACAATGCGCGATCGTCACGCGCAAGGATCACGGCGCCTGCCCTGGTCGCCGCCAGGTCGCTGCTGCGGCGCCGATCCGAGAAGAAGCTGAGGTCGGAAGCGGTGGCCCGGTCGAGGCTTGCCGGACCGGAGACGGTAAACGCCGGATCGCCGTCCACGTCCGCGCCGATTCGTCCGGCCAACTCTGCCAGGCTGATCGATTGGCTCTCGTTGGTCACCGGGGCGGCACGGGGGCAGTTCGGACTTGAGATTCGCTCTTAATTGCGCAGTTTTTCCAGGACCTTGTCGGTCAGGTTGATTTCCTTGCTCGCATAGACCGCCTGTTGCACGATGAGATCGAAGCCTTCACTTTCGGCGATCTCGATAATTGCCTCCGTGACGATCTGCTGCAGCTTCGCAAGCTCCTCGTTCCGGCGCAGGTTATAGTCGTCCTTGAACTCCTGCTGCAAGCGATTGATCCGGCGACGCAACGTCGTGATTTCGAGTTGCGCCTGGTCAATGTCGGCTTGCTTCATGACTGGCGCGTTCTTGTCGAGGTCCGCTTCGGCGTCTCGAAGTTCGGCGCGCAGCTGCCGGATCTCGCGATCGCGCGGGCTGAACTCCTCTTCCAGTTTTTTCAGCGATTGCTCGCCCTGGGGCGCCGACTCGATCAGCTTGACCGCGTCGACGAAACCGATTTTCGGCTCCTGGGCGACGGCATGACCAAAGGCAAGGGCAAACGACAGGAATACAATGACACGTACCATCTTACCTACCATACCAGCGGGGATTAGCGGAACAGCGCGCCAAGCGACAACTGGAAATTCTCGACATCGTCACCGTCTTCCTCGTTTAGCGGTACGCCGTAGCTGATTGACAACGGGCCGATCGGCGAGAACCAGTTGAACGACAGGCCCGCCGAGACCCTGACTTCGCCCAGGTCGAAATCCTCTTCGTCCCCGTACACCTGGCCCGCGTCCACGAACAAACCCAGGCGCTTGTCATTGGATTCGCCGCCAGGCACCGGGAACAGCAGTTCGACCGACGCCGTCACGCGTTTGCTTCCGCCGATAGCTTCCGGGGTGGTTCCGGAGTCCTTGGGGCCGAGAGACCGGGAATCGAAGCCGCGAACCGAGCTCGGGCCGCCGGCGTAGTAGTTCTTGAAGAACGGCAGCGTTTCGAGATCCCCGTATCCGTCACCGTAGCCGATCTCCCCGTCGAGCTTTAGGACCGTGCGCTTTCCCTTCGTGAGAGACTTGTACCAAGAGCCGCGCAAATCCACCTTGTAGTATTCAAGATCACTGCCGGGCACGGCGGCTTCGAGGGATACCCTGCGCAGGTACCCTTCGGTGGGGAAGAATATGCTGTCGCGCGTATCGCGGCCCACGCCGGCCACCAGCTTCAACTGGTCGCTTTCGGGAAACTGATCGATGAAGGAGCTGAACTCGGGCGGTGTCTCGTCAGTCTCCTCGAGCTCGATGTTCTCCACGTCCAGCCCGATCGTCAGGGCGTTGTACTCGGACAGCGGGATCGAGTAGCTGATACCGCCCGCCAGCGTGTTGACGATGTACTCGGCCGTATCGGCCTCCTCGGCATCGATCTTGCGGCGCGAGACGTGGAAGCTTCGACTTATTCCACTGATGGTGTGGTAAGGGTTCGTGTATTCGATCTCGTAGTACTGGGTCACGCTCGAGTTGTCGACCCTGAGGTCGAGTTCACGACCGGTACCGAACAGGTTTTGCCGGGTAACCGCGGCCTGGACCAGCACGCCGTCGGCATCGGAGTAGCCAACGCCGAACAGGAAGCTGCCGGTGGCACGCTCCGTGACCGAAACGAGCAGGTCGAGTTGATCGACCGTGCCCGGCACCGGCTGGGTGTCGATGGCGACCGACTCGAAAAAGCCGAGACGCTGAATGCGCACCCGCGAGCGGCGCACTTGCTCGGCGGAGAACACCGATCCCTCGAGCTGGCGAATCTCCCGGCGAATGACTTCGTCACGCGTGCTGGTGTTGCCGGTGATGTCGATACGTCGCACGTACACCTTGTCGCCCGGGTCTATGGCAAACGTGAATGCAACGGCGTTGGCTTCCTCGTCGACATCGGTGATCGCGTTCACCTTCGCGAACGCGAATCCCTGGTCGGCCAGGAGGGAGGCGATGGCCGCCCGGCTCTCCGCTACCGCCTGGCGCGAAAACACGTCGCCCGGCTCGGTCGTGATGAGCGCCTCGATCGATTCCATGTCGAGGCCTTCGACCGGCTCCACCGTGATGTCGCTGATGACGTAGCGCTTGCCCTCGGTAATACTGATGGTTATGAAGATATCCTGCTTGTTCTGGGAGATCGACACGTCGGTGGAGTCGACCTGGAAATTCAGATAACCGTTGTCCTGGTAAAAGCTGCGCAGGCTCTCGGTGTCGGCAAGCAGTTTTTCCCGCGAGTACCGGTCGCGACGACTGAGAAAGCCGAAGACATTGGTATCGGAGAGCGAGAACTGGTCGAGAAGTTCGTCCTCTTCATAGGCATTGTTGCCCACGATGCGGATCTGCTCGATCTTGGCGACACTGCCCTCTTCAATTTCGATCTTGATGGCAACACGGTTACGCGGACGGGGTGATACGGTCGCGTCCACCCGGGCGGAGTAGCGCCCGCGGCCGAAATACTGGTTGCGTATCTCCTGCAATACCTGGTCGAGCAGTGCCTGGTTGAAAATCCGCCCCTCGGAGAATCCGGCGTTGTTCAACGCTTCCTCGATGGCCTCGTCGCGAATGTCCTTGTTGCCGCGAATGGCGATATCGGCGATGGACGGCCGTTCCTGCACGGATACGATCAGCACCGTCCCTTCCTGCCTGAGCTCGACGTCGGTGAAGAAACCCGTATCGAACAGCGCCCTGACGGCCTCCGTGCTCAGTTCGGTGTCCACCTCGTCGCCCACCTTGATGGGGAGGTAATTGAAGACGGTACCCGGCTCGATGCGCTGAAGTCCCTCGACACGAATGTCCGTGACGACGAATTCTCCCTGTGCGTATGCCACCTGGCCGGCCAGCAATATCGTGGCCAGGAGGAAAATCAGCTTTCGCATAGTGATTCCCGAGTTGTTCCGCCCCGTCAGCCCATGAGCCGCAGGATGTCATTATAAAAGGCCAGTGCCATCAGGGCGGCCAGCATCAGGATCCCGACTTGCTGACCCCAGAACATTACGCGTTCAGGCACCGGGCCGCCGCGAACCAGCTCAATGGCATAATATAACAGATGGCCGCCGTCCAAAACCGGGATCGGCAGCAGATTCAGCACGCCGAGACTGACGCTGATGACGGCGAGAAAAGTGAGAAAGGGAATCAGTCCTATCTGAAC
>JAUIEZ010000096.1 GCA_030429665.1 Gammaproteobacteria bacterium
CGGTCAGCATATTCGGTCAGTGCGCCGACATGGATGCGATCAACGACATCGCGGCGGCGCGCGGACTGCCGGTAATCGAGGACGGCGCCCAGAGTTTCGGCGCCACCTATCGCGAGCGCGCGTCCGGCGGGTTGTCGACCATCGGCTGTACGAGCTTTTTCCCCTCCAAGCCGCTCGGTGGCTACGGCGACAGCGGCGCCTGCTTTTCCGACGACGAGGAGATTGCCCGCGCGCTGCGCCAGATCCGAGACCACGGCCAGAGCGGGCGATACCAGCATGCGCGGCTGGGCATCAACGGCCGCATGTCGTCCTTCCAGGCATCGGTGCTGCTCGCCAAGCTCGAATTGTTCGAAGAGGAAACCACGCTGCGCGCCGCCGCCGGCGAGCGCTACGACCGGCTGTTTTCCGAGCGGCTCGATGGCTCGCTCGACGTGGTCATTCCCCACGTCAGCGAGGGCAATCGGTCGGTATATGCACAGTACACGCTGCTGGTTCCCGAGCGCGACACGGTGCAATCGCGGCTCGCCGAGCGCGGCATCCCCACCGCCGTGCACTATCCGGTGCCGCTCAACCGACAGCCCGCCATGCGCGACGACGCCTGCCGGGTGCCGGTGTGCGAGGCGGTGAGCGCGCGCGTGCTCAGCATCCCCATGCATCCCTATATTCGAGCAGCCGAGCAGGCGCGCATCGTCGACGCGGTGGTCGACGTGGTCGGGTCGTTGTAGCGCGCCGCGGCGAACCGGGATCGTCGCTTTTTCGGCACATACTGCGTTGAGTCGCCAAGTGAATCGATGTATAGTGTTCACAAAATGAACGGCGACGATTTCAGGCAGGACCGGCTGACCCTCGAGGTATTGTCGGCAATCGATTCACAGCGGGAGATCAGTCAGCGTCGTCTCGCAAGCCAGATGGGCGTGGCGCTTGGCCTGACCAACTCCTACGTCAAGCGCTGTGTTCGCAAGGGCTTCATCAAGATCAACGAGGCGCCGGCCAACCGTTATCTCTACTACCTCACGCCCAAGGGCTTTCGAGAGAAAGCGCGCCTTACCGCCCGGTTCCTGTCCTCTTCACTGGATTTCTATCGCGCGGCCGCCGATTCGTGCGGTCGCGTGTTCGACGAATGTGTCGGCGACGGCGTCGAGTCGGTCATCCTGTGCGGCCATTCTGAACTGGCGGAGATCGCTTTTCTCAAGGCAATGGAGTCCGGTGTGCCGATCGCCGGATTGCTGGATGATTCCGGCACGTGCGCCCGGTTTTTTTCGCGCACCGTGTGGCGCCGGATCGAAGAGTTGCCGAACGTGCCGCGGGTGTTGACCCGAATAGACAAGGCCGACGAACTGCTCGCCCGGCTCGGTGACGAAGCAGACGATATCAAGATCTACGTCCCGGATGTTCTCGGGCTGAAACACGAAGACTGACAAGCCCGCTCTTCGCCGGGCGAAGAATGCCCGACCGCCCATGCGAGTCGAATCGACGTCGCAGGGCGGTAGCGTGCCCGAACACGATCACATCGAGAACGAACATCGCTGAAACCATGAAAATCGCCATTGTCGGCCTGGGTTATGTCGGGATCCAGCTTGCCGTGGCGCTCGGCAAGCGCTACGACACGGTCGGATTCGACCTGAACGGCCGCAAGCTGGAGTCCTACAGGAGCGGTCTTGACCCCGCCGGAGAAGTCAGCAACCGGCGACTGGCCGAAGCCTCCAGGCTGTCGTTCACGAACGATACCGCCGACCTTTGTGATTGCGAGATATTCATCGTGGCGGTGCCAACGCCGATTGACGAGGCGCGTCGCCCCGATTTCGGCCCGCTCGTCCAGGCCAGCCGCACCGTGGGCTCGGTCATGGCGCCGGGCAGCCTGGTCATATACGAGTCGACCGTGTACCCGGGCGCCACCGAGGAGGTTTGCGTGCCCGTGCTGGAGCGGACGTCGAATCTCAGGTGGCGAGATGATTTCCACGTCGGTTACTCGCCCGAGCGCATCAATCCCGGTGACCGCGAGCATACGCTCGAAAGGATCGTCAAGGTCGTCGCCGCCGACGACGAAGCCGCGCTTTCGAAGGTCAAGGCGATCTATGGTTCCATCATCGATGCCGGCATCCACGCGACCTCGAGTATCCGCGTCGCCGAGGCGGCGAAGGTGATCGAGAATACCCAGCGCGATCTGAACATTGCGCTGGTGAACGAACTGGCGGTGATATTCGAACGCATGGGGATCAACACGCGCGAGGTTCTCGACGCCGCCGGGACCAAGTGGAATTTTCTTCCATTCAAGCCGGGGCTCGTCGGGGGACACTGTATCGGGGTCGATCCGTACTATCTTACCCACAAGGCCCAGGCGCTGGGTTACCACCCGGAGGTCATACTCGCCGGTCGCCGCATTAACGACAACATGGGCAAGTTCATCGCCGAGAAGACCGTCAAGCACATGCTCGAAACCGGCTGCGAGATTCGGGGAGCGAAAGCGAACATCCTCGGCTTCTCGTTCAAGGAGAACTGCCCCGATATCAGAAACACGCAGGTCGCCGAGATTGCCCGGGAGCTTCGCACCTACGGCATCGAGGTGGCGATCAACGATCCCATTGCCGATGCGCCGGAAGCATTCCACGAGTTTGGCGAACGATTGGTCGACCTCGACGAGATGTCCGACTGCGACGCGCTGATCCTCGCGGTCGCGCATGAGAAATATATACACTCGGGGCTGGACGCGCTCGTCTCGCGACTCAAGGCGCCTGGTGTGTTCATCGACGTCAAATCGTGTTTCGACGCGGCGGCGCTCGAGGCGCGCGGTCGGGGCTACTGGAGCTTGTGAAGCACGAAACTTTCAATCATTCGAAGGAACGCTGACTCGATGCGAGTACTAATCACCGGTGCGGCCGGCTTCATCGGCGCGGCGCTGTCCCTGCGACTGCTGGCGCGCGGCGACGAGGTGCACGGAATAGACAACCTGAACGACTACTACGACGTTGGCCTGAAGCAGGCCCGCCTTGCCCGTCTGTCCGCCCACGAGCGATTCAGTTTCGAGCGACTGGACATCGCCGATCGCGCCGGGGTCGAGCGATTGTTCGCCGAAAACCGATTCGACGCGGTAATGAACCTCGCGGCGCAGGCGGGCGTGCGGTACTCGATCGAAAACCCGGCGTCCTACGTGGACGCCAACCTGGTCGGGTTCGCGAACATTCTTGAAGGTTGCCGGCATCGCGGCGTCGGCCACCTCGTATTTGCCTCGTCGAGTTCGGTATACGGCGCCAATACGCGACTGCCGTTTTCCGAGAGCGACAACGTGGATCACCCGATCTCGCTCTACGCGGCGTCAAAGAAGGCCAACGAGTTGATGGCCCACGCTTATGCTCATCTTTACCGGCTGCCTTGTACCGCGCTGCGGTTTTTCACCGTGTACGGCCCGTGGGGACGGCCCGACATGGCGCTGTTCAAATTCACTCGCGGTATTCTCGCGGGCGATCCGATTCCGGTTTTCAATCGCGGCGACATGGTGCGCGATTTCACCTACGTCGACGATATCGTCGAGGGCGTGGTGCGGGTAATCGACCGTCCGGCCGAACCGGACCCGGGCTGGTCCGGGGATGATCCGGATCCCGCATCGAGCCTCGCGCCCTATCGCGTGTACAACATCGGCAACAACCGCTCGGTAAGATTGATGCGCTATATCGAGGTGCTCGAAGAATGTCTCGGGAAGAAGGCCGAACTGAACCTCATGCCGATGCAGGACGGTGACGTGCCGGCCACCATGGCGGACGTGACGGCACTCGGGCGCGACCTCGACTATCGTCCCGCTACGACGGTGGAAGAGGGCGTGGCCCGATTCGTCGATTGGTACCGGGAATACTACGGCGTTGATCAAAACACCTGACAGCGGGTCCGCGGTGCCGGTCGAGGCGATCGCCCGCGCGACGGGTTCGTCCTCGCGGTGGAGCGACATGGGAATCGGCGGCGATGCCTAGGTGGTTCGGCTACCATTTCGGGGTCGGATTCGCCCTGTTCTTCCATGACGTTGTCGTGTTCTACGCCATCATGGAACTGGTGCATTACTTTCGCCTCGGTTATCGCATCAACGACTTCTCGCCCGCCACGATTGCCGTGATAGCCGCGGTGATCGGTATTTCCACGCTCGGCCTGTACCTGGGTGACCTCTACCACGTCGACAGGCGGCTCAGGCCCTACGAGGTGGCGGCGCGGACGTTCGTTGCCGTAGCCGTCACGGGCAGCGTCATTGCCGCGATTCTCTACGTTACCCGCTTGACGGATCATTTCTCGGTGCTGTTCCGGGGGAACCTGGTGGCCTCGCTATCGGTGTTCGCGCTGTGGTCGGTCGTGGTTCGATACGCGCTTCAGCACGCCATGCTCAGGTATGGCCGCGAACTCAAGTGGCTGGTCATCGGTGACGGTGAGCGTGGCCGGTTGCTTGCGCAGGATCATTCCCGGGACAATCTCGCCGGAAGGCTGGCCTTTCTTCCGGTCCAGGAAGGCCAGGTCGACGGATTGGCGCTGACATGCGAATCGGGCCGGGTCTTCGTCAGGTGCGGCGAGCGTACGCTGTTCGAAGGCGAAATCTCGGGTGTCATCATTGCCACGGATGCACCCTTGTCAAATTCCCTGGTCGGCGAGTTGATGGCGATTCGCTTAAAGGGCGTTCCGATCATCGAATCGACCGACTACTACGAGCGCGAATTGCTTCGCGTACCGGTTCTGCAGCTCGGCGAACACTGGTTCGCCATGTCCGAGGGATTCGGTCTCGTCCACGGTGGGTTGTCGCTGAAGGCCAAGCGCGCGCTCGACGTGGCCACGGCAGCCGCCGGTATTGTCCTGACCGCGCCCGTGATGATCCTGGTCGCCCTTGCGGTGAGGTTGTCGAGCCGAGGGCCCGTCCTTTACGTTCAGGAGCGCTGCGGATTTCGGGGCGAGCCGTTCGCGTTGTACAAGTTCAGAACCATGGTCCACGACGCGGAAAAGAACGGCGCGCAATGGACGGTCCCGGGCGATCCCCGAATTACCGCTATCGGCAGGTGGCTGCGAAAGACGCGTCTCGACGAGTTGCCCCAGCTATGGAACGTTCTCAAGGGCGACATGAGCCTCGTCGGTCCCCGGCCCGAGCGGCCCGATTTCGTAACGCTGCTGGAAAAGCAGATTCCGTATTACGATATGCGTCATCTCGTGAAACCCGGACTGACCGGGTGGGCCCAGGTGAAGTATCCTTACGGCTCCTCGATTGACGACGCGAGGAGAAAGCTGGACTACGACTTGTACTACATCAAGCATCATTCCCTGTATTTTGATTTGTACATCGTTCTCAGAACCCTGCGCGTGGTCGTGTCGCGCGCTGGCGTGTGAGCGACGACGCCGTGCGGTGCCGATCTTCGCGATCCGGCATCGCCCAACGCGACCGGAAGGCCGCGCCTCGCGATCGCTCCGCGCGGTTCGAGCGTCTGCCTGAGCGTCCCCAGAATTACCGCAACGTCTAGCCATGAATACCAGCACCCGGGAAGAAGAGATACATTTGGCGGATATCGCGGCGGTCGTGTATCGCCGTCGATGGCTGATCGCTGCCGGCACGGTTGCCGGTATTGCCTTCGTCGTGATGTTGGCCTTGCTTACCCCGGCAAAATCGCAATTCCGCGCCGTGGCCGAGATCGGCCGGCTGGCCGACAAGCCTCGGGCGGCGGAGACGGATGTCGACAAGATTCTTCGACTCGTGGCGCACATGACGCGAAGTTCGCGACGCCCGGACGGTTACCGTTACGTCGAGGACCCGGAGGAGGCATCGGAACGTCTCATCGGATACGCGTATTCGGTCTATCAGTCCCGGTACGACGACCAGGACATCGAGCCGCCGTTTTCCGTCGACAAGAATTTCCACAGCAGGATGATCGTGAGTTCGGCGGGAGAGAATACCTTTCTCGTGGAAGCCCGGTTAACCGCGCCAACCGCGTTCGAAGACGCGTCGGTGTTCGTCCGCGAGGTGGTCGAACAACTGATCGCAGCCCACGACGAAGTGGTGACGGCGTACGAAAAGGAACTGGAGTCCGATGCCGATCGTCTTCGAGCGCAACTCGTGCGCGCGAACGAAAGAATGGCGTCGCTGCAAAGGCGGCTCGACGGACTCGCCGGGGAGCGTCGGCAGTTGCAAGTCCTGGCCGAAGACCTGGAGCGACGGATACGGGAAGCAGAGGCAGCCGGGAATGAGCCGCGAGCCGAAGGTGGCGTTGATCGGTTCGAAGAATTCGTCTTCGAAAACGAGTTGCAGCGACTGCGCTCGATGCTTGACGACGTCCGGGTGAGACTCGCTTCCGGGATACCGGACCGAACGGGTGAGCTTCAGCTGGAGATCGACCGCACCAAGACCGAAAGAGAGCGCATCGAAAGTGCGCTGGAAGGGCTCGCGCGCGCTATAGATGCCACGGAGCCGACGCACCTCGTGGCGAAACCCCGGGAAGGTGGTCGGCCCGTGCGTGTCCCCTACATACTGTACGCCGTGCTGGGAGCGTTGATGGGGGGATTCCTGGCGCTCTTTGCGGCGTTCGTGCTCGAATTTTGGGCAGGCAACCGTGCCCGGATCACCCGGACGTAGATTCACCCGGTCGCCAGCCTCCCGGTTCAGGTTTGGGGCGCTGCGGAGCGCTGACGATACCATGATCGTCAGCTGCCGGACGTTTTCCTTTTCACAACGGACGGAGCAAACCGGATGATTCGCGATGCAGTAAAAGACCAGCCGTCTGCCGGTCCCGACGGCGCAATGTACCGGAACCTCATCGACGGGGTGGACGTACGCGAACACAAGAACCTGGTAACGAAAAACGGAATTACCACTGAGATTCACAGGGCGGATTGGGGCTTCGTCGAAGGCTCCATCAACCATATCATTTTCGTCGAAATACGAGCTGGCGTGGTTTCTGCCTGGCACATGCACGAGATTCGCACGGACTATATCTTTGTGATCTCGGGCGCTATCCGAATCGTGTTGTTCGATGACCGTGAGGCCTCGGCTACGCATGGCAACCTTAACGTCTTCAATTCCTCGATGATGCGTCCGACGGTGTATAAGATTCCACCGGGCGTCTGGCACGGCTTCAAGAATCTCGACAACCAACCCGGCGGGTTCCTGAATTTCTCCGATCATGCCTATAACTATGCAGAGCCGGATGAATGGCGCCTGCCGGCTGACTCCCAAAGCATTCCTTACGCATTTTGAGATCGGTCCCGGCAAACGAAGCATCACTCAGTGGATTATGGTGAGCAGTTCGTCCTGACGCTCTTCACGAACGATCCGGTCGTGGCGAGTCGTGCCGACCGGGCGGGTGTGAACAGAATCGGCGTCGATCTCGAATCGATAGGCAAGCAAGATCGCCAGGATCCGCGCAAGGCATGGCTGTCGAATCACCGGGCGGACCAGCTGCCCGGCGTGAGGGAATCGCTGCAAGACGCCCTGCTATTTGCCCGTACGAACCCATTCGGCTTGCACACGCGCGGGGAGGTCGAATCGCTGCTGGATCTTGGCGTTCGGGTTCTCATGTTGCCGTACTTTTCCAGACCGGCCGAGCTCGAGGCGTTCGTCGATCTGGTCGCAGGCCGGGCGCTGGTGTCCGCCCTGGTCGAAACCCGGAGCGCGGCGGAGAGAATTGAGCAACTGGTGCGGATTCCGGGCGTCGACGAAATTCATGTCGGTCTGAACGACTTGCATCTTCAACTCGGCTTGTCGAACCATTTCCACGTGCTCGCGTTGCCGCTATTCGAGCGCGTGGCGCGGTCCGTCCGCGAGGCGGGAATCCCTTTCGGTTTCGGCGGCGTCGCACGCGTATCCGATGCCCTCTTGCCGGTTCCATCGACCATGGTGCTCGCGCAGTTTCCTTACTTCGGCGCCGACAGGGCCCTCGTATCCCGGGCTTTCCTCGGGGCGGCGCCGGACGAAATTGATTTCGAGAGAGAAATTCGCAGGGTTCGCAGGACGCTGAGTGATTGGGCAGGCCGATCGGCGGACGAACTCCAAGTGCAGCACCAAGCCTTTCTTGATCGAGTCAAGGAAGTTCGACTGTCGGAAATATCGAGCGAGTAGCGAACTTCTGGTTGTCCTGTCAAACAACGTAACGCGCCCCGTTCGTTTCGCGGTCAAGCATCGTGACTGGGGTTCGGCGACATTGACATTTCAACTGGTGGACGCCCTGCGGGCACACGGGGTGGACGCCGAGGTGGTTGGTCTCGAGGACGAGTCGCTACGCGCCATCACGGATTCCGTCGTGGTATTCGTCAAGTTTTTTGACCCGGCCGTGCTCGAACGAGCGAAGGACAATGGCAATAGGCTGGTCTGGAAGACCGTGGACGTTTTCGCCCACGTGGACGTCGAGTATCGTGCCACGGCCGTGGATATGCTGATCAAGCGATTTCGGCACAGGACCCGCTTGTTCGATGGCGCGATATTTCCCAACCGCAGGGCGCAAAAGGATTTCAGTCTCCTGTTCGACCGGCGCGCCGTGCACACCGCACTGAGCAGCCACGCGGATTCGAGGTGGAAGCGGAATTGCGCGGACGAATTTTCCCTGGCCTATATCGGCCTCAAGATGAACGTGGCCGAGCGGTTTCTCGAACTCGATGGTATGCACTACGTGGAGACGAAGGGAGAGGCATTCTTCGAGCAGGCTCGTCCGTTTTCCTGCCATTTTTCGGTTCGCGAGGAAGGTTCGCGCTCCTTCTTTTACAAGCCGAATACCAAGTTGGTGGTCGCGGCGGCATCGGGCGCGAACATCGTACTGAGCAAGGACCCCGCCCATCTGGAAACCCTGGACCCCGATTATCCCTACTTTACCGACACCGACCCGAATAGCGTCGAGCAGGCGGTCGCGTTCGCGCGCGAAACTTTCGGCGGCCGCGAATGGCGAGAAGGCCTGGACATGTTGGCGGATGTGCGTGATCGCACGTCGCCTTCGCGGATTGCGCTTGGCTATATCGAATATTTCAGAATGCTCTCATGAGCGTGGAATCCCGTGCGCCGCAGCCTACGGGCAGCAATCAAGATGGTACCGGCACCATTTCCGTGGTGAGTTTCAAATGGAACAACACGTTCACGGCGTCGCGGTACAAGAAGTATACGGCCGACCACGTGAACGCAATGAAGCGCATGGTCGACAAGCACCTGTCCATTCCGCATCAAATGGTCTGCTTTACGGACGATCCCGATGGGCTGGATCCACAGATTCGGGCAATCCCCTTGCCCGAGTCCTATTGGCGGTTACCCCATTGCTACCCGAAGATCATTCTGTTCTCCGGCGACTGCCGCGACACGGTCGGTGAACATTTTCTTTACATCGACCTCGACGCGGTGATTACGGGCAATCTGGATTCCCTCGTCCCGGGCGCTGACGTCGAATTCACCATCCATGCCAAGCCGGTAAAATTTCGGTTCGGTGAGTTGCTTCGGTCGAAATCACGCCGCATGCAGAAGAAGCTCTATCGCGACGGGACGAAATTCAACGGTGGGCTGATGTACCTGAAGGCAGGCTGCAGGACGCGGGTGCTCGAAAGCTTCGATCTCGACCGCGCGATAGCGACGGGTCAGCATTACTGCGTTCGGGGAAGCGACCAGGTGTGGATTCAGCATTGTCTGGGCGGCGAGGAGAGAACCTGGACGGCGGCGGACGGGATCTATTCCTACGTATCCGATCTGAGCGGAAAGAAGCGGGCGAGTCTTCCGGGCAATGCGAAAATCGTTTTGTTCGGGGGACAACATGCGCCGTGGGACAGCGGCGTCATCGAAGCGTCACCGTGGATCGCAGAGCACTATCCCCTGGATATGCTCGGCTGACGGTGCGAGTCGTGGCGCCAGTCGTCTATAGCGGTCGGTTGTCGATCCGTGCTCCGAAATGCGATTCGCTGTGCTGATTGCGCCTGCCCACGTTGCGGCGATGCCCGACGCGTCCTAGTGGCAAGGTCTTTCCGCAAGAGAATCCGCCGACTGAAAAGGAACCTGCTGGATTTTGAAACACGGTCCGCCAGGCTGCGGGAACTGGTGCGCCGACGCGGGACGCCCCGGGTTCGGTACCACGCATTGCGACTTGGCGACGAGCCGATTGTTCCGGTCGACGCCGATCCGTCGCTCGACGGGAACGTGAACGGTCCTTCCCTGGTGCGGGCACCCGAATGGGTTGATGATCGACTGGGACTTTATTATCTTTATTTCGCGCACCACAACGGTCGATTTATCCGCTTGGCGTATGCCGACTCGCTGGAGGGGCCGTGGCGGATTCATGAAGCCGGTACGCTGCGGCTCGAGGATAGCACCTGCTACGACCATATCGCGTCGCCTGACGTGCATGTCGACGACGCGAACCGTCAGGTTCGAATGTACTTTCATGGACCAAGTCTTACCAAGGAACAGGCGCGGGCCGATCCGTCCAGAAAGCGCGTGCCGCTACCCGGCACCCAGCGAACGAAAGTCGCGGTCGGTTCGGACGGACTCGCGTTCCGCGCGCAGTCGGATTGCCTGGGACCACCGTACTTCCGAGTGTTTCGATACGAGGCCTGGTGGTACGCATTGGCCATGCCGGGCGTCTTGCTTCGCTCGCCAGACGGAATGGCCGATTGGCAGGTCGGTCCCGTCCTGTTCAATCGCAATATGCGACATGCCGCGGTCCGCGTGGTTGCCGACACACTCGAGATCTTCTACACGCGGGCGGGAGACCGACCGGAACGCATTTTCCTCGCCACGCTGGATCTTCGTGACGACTGGAATTCCTGGCGCGAGAGTTGGCCCGTTGAGGTCATGCGGCCCGAGCGTCCGTGGGAGGGCGCGAACGAACCGAAAAAGGCGTCCAGGCGCGGGGGAGTCTATGGATCCGTACGACAGCTTCGCGATCCGGCGGTTTACGAAGAGAACGGCCGTGTCTTCCTGGTCTACTCGGTGGCGGGAGAGCACGGCCTTGGCATTGCAGAACTCGAAACGGTACGCGCCTAGCGTCTTGCGCCGACGCGGCTATCGTGAGATGACCATCACGTCGCGGCGACCGCGCCTTATGCGGAAAACGCGATGTTATGTCACTCCCGCCGGTACCCGATCCGCGCGGCGAGCTTCCCGGGAGCATTTCAGGTCGCAATGATTATCTGCTATTCCCAGGGGTTCCTGTTCATCAAGACCCGCAAGACCGCGGGCAGCAGTCTCGAGATCGCGTTGTCTCGCGTATGCAACGACAGGGATGTCGTCACCCCGTTGCACGAGAAATACGAAGAGGAAGCGTTTCGAAAACGGGAAGGCGGGCATCCGCCGTGTAACTACAAGAAACCCCTGCTCGCGCACCGCACGATCAGGAGTTGGCGCAGGTTGTTGGGTCGCCGAGGGAGAGAAGACCTGTTTCACGAGCATAGTACCGCCGAGCAGATCAGGTCGGTAATCGGTGATGAAACCTGGAGAAAGCTGTACAAGTTCACGGTCGAGCGTAATCCATGGGATCGGGCCGTATCTCGCTATTATTGGGAGAAACAGCGAAGACAAGCGGAATTCGAAAAAACATGGAAGGTGCCTTATCCGGGCATCAGTGACTGCTTGCGTTACTATGCCGAACAAAAGCCCAACTGGCTCAGCAACTGGTACCACTACGCGATAGACGGGGAGATTGTCGTCGACAAGGTACTTTTCTACGAGAGTTTGTCGCAGGACCTGGATTCGATGAAGCGCGAACTCGGTATCACCGGTGACATTTCGCTTCCGAAGAAACGGGCCAAGAGCGGGTATCGCGCGGACAGGCATTATTCGGAAGTCTTGAGCGAGGCGGATCGGAACCTTATTGCGCAGGTCTGCCATCAGGAGATCGAGGCGTTCGGGTACGAGTTCGAATCCGCGGCAGCCGAAAAACACCGAGGAGCGCGACAAGAACGAGCGCCCGCGGCGTCGAAAGACAGTGCCGCGGAACAGGGTCCGCGGGTCACATTGCCAAGGTGATTTCGGCTCTGAGCGCGCACTGGCGACGGCCGGCGACGGTTCGACATCGCGTCGCGCCTTGAGTGCGCCGCCAATCGACCCGTCGCTGCGGACGTCCGTCGCCACGGGGCCGATTTTCATCGTGGGATGTTCTCGAAGCGGTACGACATTGCTGCACTCCATTCTCTCGCAGCACGGATCCTTGGCGGCGTTTCCCGAGACCAATATCCTGCCGAAGGTTCTCGAGGACATGGAACTGCGTCGTTTCGGCGATTCCGGAAAGTCGCGACGGCGAATGGTGCGACTTCTCCTGGGGCGGATGCGGAACGGGTTGGGCATTACGCTCGCATTCGACTGGGACCAGGTGACGCGGCACGGTGAGCGATTGCGCCGGCTGGGCCTCGCCGATACCGCGGTCATAAGGCCCACTGGCAGGCGGTTTCGCATTCGACGCATCTTCGAGGAGTTCGCCGCCGTCATGGACGCCGCCGCACGCGGTAAGCGGTGGATCGAGAAGTCGCCCCAGAATGTTTACTGTATTCACTTGCTGGACAGATACTTTCCGACCGCTCGATTCGTTCACATGGTTCGCGAGGGAACCGCGAACGTGGCGTCCCTGGTGGACGCGGGCAGAACGCACGATGCGTTCCGGGGGCGCTTCGGCGGTGCCGACGGCGTGCGGCGTGCGCTCGCCTTCTATAATTCCTCGGTCGAGATGACCAGGCGGTACGGACACCGGCCGCGTCACGTCGTCGTTCGGTACGAGGACCTGGCGCAGGACCCGCGGGCGACGACCCGTTCGCTCGAAGATCCGCTCGGAATCCGGATCGATGATAGAATGCTTCGATACGACACGGCGCGAATAATAACCGCCAACGAACCGTGGAAGGACGGAAACGTTGAGATCCGGCTGCGTGAGAGCAAGTTTGGCAGGGTGCTTGACGAAGCGGAACAAGACTACGTCAGGTCGCGCGTGTTGGACGCAGACGAGTTATTCCCCAGGCGCGTATAAATATTGATCGGCGAGTCCGATGGTTTGTGATTCCCCGAATCGGAAAAGCAACATCTGTATCGATCACGACAGTAGTGTTGTGGCGGCACTGGCAAGAGGTGGGGATTGGAAATGCAAAGGACAACGCAATCTTCTTTGATCGGATTGTTCGGCGTGCCTTGTACGGGCAAGAGCACGCTACACGGAAAACTACTCGACAGCCGTTCGCCGGGAGACAAATGGACCACCGACAGGGATGTGATTCATCGCACTACCGAGGAGGGTCGGCCGCCTCACATTGACGACAGGTGGTGTCCGGTCATCGCTTACTGCCATGAAGTTTTTTCCACCGCCAAACTGCACTTCGACGATAAGTCGATCAGGTTCATTCTGCTCCACGTCTTGCGCGCCGCGCGTGCTGACTCGGCAGTCACCAGGCAGGCAGTGTTGCTTGGCGAAGAGGTATCGGCTCGCGCGCTTTCGATCGGTCTTCGACATCCACAGGGTCACGAGGTGGCGATGCGATTCGTCGAATTGCTGCCCCCGCCGGCGGCGTTGGTCCACCTGAGCGGCCGACCAAAGGTCATCGATGAGCGACTGTGCAAGCGAAGGCGAATATTGGGAATTTTCGAAGGATTGGGCAGGCGTGAACGACGTCAGAAAATCGAGTTTGGACTACAGCTTGGGCGCGATATCGCTTCTTTTCTCGCCGGGAGAGGCGTTCCTGTCCTCGAACTCGACGCCGAGGGCGACCGTGACGAGCACGCCGCGGAAGCAATGCGATTCGTTCGCGCCGTTCAGGCGGAGTTCGAACGAAGAACCCCGTGCGCCGACGTGTGGGCGGTGTCACCCTCAAGTGAAATTCGCGTTACACGGCATGATTGATCGAATCCCCATGTTGCCGGGACGTTTCGAAGAGCGAAGGACGTTTCCACTAGCCATTTCCCTGGATCGATAGTCGTTCGTCGCGGCGTACAGCGAATCCGCCGCGCTATCGGAGGCGGGCCAGTACGCGCGAAACGATGCGTTTAACCGGGGATTGCTGCAGTCCCTTGATACGAGGCATGAGGTCCTCCCTCGGTATGTACAGTCCGTCGTGGTTGTCGAAGCACAAGTCGCTTGATGCGACGACGCGCGTCCGCCAACACGTGTTCAACTGGTCGGCGTCCAAAGTGATTCGCTTTTCGGAACGGTCGAGCAGCCGTGTACGCCAGTTCTTCGCCGTCTCGTGCTTGAAGCTTCCGCAGCCCGCCCGAATGGCGTCCGCGCGCACGTTCAGCCTGGTCTCGATCTGCCGGGGTGAGCGCCACTGGTAGTGCTTGAGGCGGATTCGAACTGGAAAGGGCGGCCCCGGATTCTCTGGCCAGGATGCGTCGAGCGGCCAGACGATATCGTCCCGGTGTCTGACGAAGCGGCGCTCGGACCAGTTGTTGATGTACCACCGGCACTTTTCCTCGACGGGTACGTCGTCATCGTACAGCGAGGGGTTGGCTTCGTATCGCCGGCTGTCAGCGTCGGTGAAGTAGTACTGGTAGCTGGCACCCCATACGACGCCAAATTGTCTTCCGACCCTGGCCAGGAATCGGGCGGGGTCATCGATATAGAACTCGTCGGCGTCCAGGCGGCACCACCAGTCGCCGGCGCGCGCGCGGTCCCGGTAGAAATGAAAGATCACCGCGCGCAAAGAGGGCTGGAAGACGCAGTTATCCTGCTTGAAGGGCACCACGCGTTGGTCGGCGACGGCCATTTCCTGGACGATCTCCCAAGTGCCGTCGTTGCTGCCGTTGTCGAGGACGTAGATATGATCGCACCAGGCGAGGGCGGACGTAAGGCATTGTTCGATGACGTCCGCCTCGTTCTTGACGACCATGAGGCCGTGAATCTTCACTTCGACGACTTTCGAGCGGAACGCTCGTCCTTCGACGTGTCGTCTGCCGACGGCGGCGCCTCAGGTTGCGCGCCGGGGCGGCCGGTGCGCTCGACGGATGTCGGGGCCGCGGACCGCGGCCGGCCCGATGCGTCGGGTCTTTCCGCGGACGTACGACGGTTGTCGCCGACACCGGCCATTGCCAGGATGCAAAGCAGGCGATCGGCGGTAACGTGAAAGTTCCCGCGGCTCATGACGCGGCCTTGCTCGCCGCTTGCCCGGGCGAAGTAGTAGCGCAATCCCACGGTTTGACTGATCTTGTAGTAGGTGTATTTCATGTCCGGAGGAAAAAGCTCGATGATGGCAGTATCCGGGTTACAGAAAACGATATTGGCGAGTCCGGCGCCGTGCGGCGCGACCACCACCTCCGCCTCGCGAAACAATCGCACCTGCTCGGCAAACGGCAGGCGCTCGGGCAGTACGTACTCAAAGCCGAGGGACTCGAGCAATGGCACGATCTCGTCCTCGTTCGCCAGTCCGCGGCCGTATTCGGCCGAACGCGCCACGTAAAGGCGTCGCGTGGCAGGCCGATTTCCCCCGCCGGGAAGAAACCACTGCCGCAATCTTTCGCTGACCCATACCGGATAACGCCGGCGCCCGGTGGTCTGGTGACATGGAACGAGCAGACGGTCGGCACGGAAGATGGGGGTTTCGTCGCAATCCAGGACGACGTCGTCGCTCAACCCGATGATCGAGAGGGTCTCGGCCTGGAATCTCTTGGCTCGCTGCAGGTACAGGCGATCGAAATCGACTTTGAGGTCGAGCAGCATCGACAGGCGGGGGAGTATGTCGAACAACCAGTGGTAGTAGTTCCATTGTGTCGAGGCGGCGATGGAAGCGACGGTGCCCCGGATCGCGGGGATTCGTCGGCCCGCGGGCCATCGGTCGCTGGTCCAGCCGGGTTCCAGGTGGTAGCGCTTTTTGTGGATGGCGCGAGGAACGACCAGCCCCTGCCGGTCCAGCACGTGCCCGGTACGCAGCGCGATTCCGTGATCGATGGTGACCAGTTCGCTCAGATCGGGAACGCGCACGGGGAAAATGTTCCACGCCGGATCATCATCCGCCGATTGGGGCGCGCGGTACTCGTATCGCGGCGACGATTCGCTGGGCTCGTATCGGCGCGTCGCGGTCACCTTACCGGCGAACGGCGCGAACGGAAGCCGTCCGGTCAACCGGTATATGGTGACGGGGGGAAGGAACCTGGTGAGGCCCCGCATGAAGTCCCAGCCCAGTTTGCGGCGTCCTCGCTGGTGCGTGGAACGCTTGATGGTCCGCGAGAGAATCCTTCGCGCCCGGGGAGCGATATTGACGAGGTGTTGAGTTCGGTTTGCGTTCAAATGTCGGGTCCAACTCCACGATGGATGACGGGCGGTCGCCCGCACGCCCAATCCAGCGGATTGATCCATGTCGCTACGACCCGGTGAACGTACTGAGTACGTATCGCGGAACTGAAGACCTGTTCCGCCACCGTCGCCGCCGATGGTCCGCTTTGGTAATTCGCTCGAAATGTCATTGGAAGAATAGCAGAAAATCATCGTGTTCGACCGTGGAACCGTTTCCGGTCGAGGACGGTCGAGCGACCCGCGCTGCGATTCGAACGGCTCGCGGATCGGCTTGATCGGATGGCGCGTGTTGCGATAATGTTCAGAAATTGAACACGCCTTCCATGAAAACCCTTTCATCGGTGTCGCACGCCAC
>JAUIEZ010000097.1 GCA_030429665.1 Gammaproteobacteria bacterium
CGCTGTGGCTGGGCGCGCTGGTCGGCGGCATGTTTGCCTTCGGCTATGCGCTGGTGCCGCTGTACAACGTGTTCTGCGAGATTGCCGGCATCAACGGCAAGGGCATCCAGGTCGCCACCACCGCGAATGCCGGCATGGTGGACGAGAGTCGCGTGATCACGGTGGAGTTCACCGGTGCGGTCATGGGCGGCCTGCCCTGGGAAACCCGCGCCGCCGGCAAGGTGCAGGTGCATCCGGGGGAGAACGTCCGCGTCTCCTTCCACACCACCAACCTGTCCGGCATCGACGTGGTCGGCCAGGCGGTGCCCAGCGTGTCGCCGCCCCGCGCCACCCGGCACTTCGTGAAGACCGAGTGCTTCTGTTTCAGCAACCAGACCCTGGCCGCCAACGAGACGCGGGAGATGCCGGTGTTGTTCCGGGTCGACCCTTCGCTGCCGCCTGAGGTCAAGACGATTACGCTTTCCTACGCTTTCTACCGGGTGGAAAACGCCGAGCCGGCGGTTTCCGGTACCGACACCGACGGCAGCAACCGCTCCGGTTGAGCGCGCCACGCCGTCCGACATCATCACCGACTACGCCTACAAGCCAATTTCCAGGGGACTGACCATGAGCGACCAACACGGGAGTTACTACCTGCCCGAGCCGACCAAGTGGCCGACGATCACGTCGGCGGGACTGTTCGTGCTGGCGCTCGGCTTCATCCTGTTCATGAACGAGTTCTCCGGCTCCGGCTGGATCATGATCGTCGGCGCGCTGATCCTGCTCTTCGTCATCGCCGGCTGGTTCGGCGAAGTGGCGGCGGAAAGCGAGAAGGGCCTGTACGACAGCCAGGTGGACATGTCCTTCCGCATGGGCATGGGCTGGTTCATCGGTTCTGAGGTCATGTTCTTCGCGGCCTTCTTCGGCGCGCTGTTCTACTCGCGCATGCTGGCCGTGCCGTGGCTTGCCGAGACCGAGATCCTGTGGCCGGGCTTCGACAACGTCTGGCCCACCGCCGGCCCCGGCGGCGAGGCGCATGTCGGCGTCGATCCCAGCGAGCATCCCGCCGCCGGCCAGTTCGGCACCATCGGTGCCTGGGGCGTGCCGTTCTGGAACACGGCCATCCTGCTGACTTCCAGCGTCACGGTGACCATCGCCCACTGGGCGCTCAAGGAAGGAAACCGGGCGCAATTGAACCTGTGGCTGGCGGCCACGGTGCTGCTCGGCATGTTGTTCCTGTACTTCCAGGCAGTGGAGTATCACCACGCCTATACCGAGCTCGGCCTGACGCTGGGCACCGGCGTCTATGGCGCGACGTTCTTCATGCTGACCGGCTTCCACGGCATGCACGTGACGGTAGGAACGATCACGCTGGCGGTGATCCTGTTCCGCTGTCTCAGGGGCCACTTCACGAAGGAAAACCACTTCGGCTTCGAAGCCGCGGCCTGGTATTGGCACTTCGTGGATACGGTCTGGGTGGAGCTGTTTATATTCGTCTACGTTCTATAGCCGCCAGCCGATCCTATCGATGCCGGGCGCCGCTCTGCGGCGCCCGTCTTTTTCAGCCTTACGGGACGGGGTCCGTCTTCAGTTCGACGACCGTTCCACCGGCGGCAGAATAGAATCGACCGGCTTGAGGATGCCCGTCGCGGTGCCGAGCGCGAGCAGCGCCAACAACACCACCCAGATTCCGATGCGGACGGTCAGCGCCTTGACGGTACGCTTGCCCTTGCCGCGATCGGTAAACATGAAATAGAGCGCCGCGAACAAGCTCACCAACATGGCGACGACCATCAGCACGATGAATGACTTGACCAGCATGAGGGATGACAGGGCGGGGATTGGATGAACCGTGTCATTGTACCAGAGACGCCGCCGATGAACGCCGTTATGCCGAGAAATCGCCGCTTCGCCGGAATGTTGTTGTTGGTTGTTGCGGCGTCCTTGCTGGTACTGCTGATCAAGCTGGGATTCTGGCAACTCGATCGCGCCGCCGAGAAGGCGGCGATCGCCGCCGATTTCGAGGCGCGCGCCACCGAGCCGCCGGTCGCGCTCGAAGGGCGAATCGTCGAGCCGGAACGTTACGAGTACTACCGCGCCCGGGTAAGCGGTCTCTACGAGCCGGAATACCAGGTGTTGATCGACAACGCGGTGCTGGACGGCCGACCCGGATATCGCGTCATCACGCCGCTGAAGATTGCCGGAACGCCGATGCGCGTGCTGGTCGATCGGGGCTGGATACCGTGGCCGGCAGATCGAAGCTTGACGCCGGAGGCGCCGGCGCCGGCCGGAGAGGTCCACGTCGAGGGCATGCTGAAGCACCCGGCCGAGGACTACTACACCCTGGAGAAGGCGCCGCCGCAACGGGGCCAGCGGGTTTGGCAGAACCTCGACATGGCGCACTACCGGGCGCTTCACGGGTTTCCTTTGCAACCGTTGATCGTCGTCATGTCGCCGACGGTCGATGACGCGGGAGGCTTCGAGCGGCGCCGGCCGGATTTTTCCGACGACTGGATCGCCCGCCATCGCGGTTATGCCGCAACCTGGTTCGGGCTCGCGATCGTCCTCGTCGTGGGCGTGGGCGTGCTGATCCGGCGGCGTGGCCACGGGGATGACCGGATACGAGGTGACTGAAATCATGCAGGCTGAACAAAGCGGCAAAAAGGGATCGCGCTGGACCCTGGCGATCCTGCTCGCAGTCTTCCTGGCGCCGTTGGTCGGCGGCTGGTCGTGGTTCTACTTCGGCGAGAATTTCTCGCGCAAGAATCACGGGACGTTGTACGAGCCGGTGCGGCCCCTCGAAAATATCGCTTTTTCCGATGAACGGGACGGCGCGCGGACTCTGGATACCCTGCGCGGCGTCTGGTTGTTGGTGTACGTCGGCGAGGGGGCGTGTGACGACGATTGCCTCAGGCGCCTCGATGCCATCAGCCGGGTGCGAATAAGCCTGTCAAAAAACATCGACCGCGTGATGCCGGTGTACTTGTCCGATGACGCGCCCGATGCCGGCGCGGCGGCGCGAATCCGAAGCGCCTTGCCGACCGGAATCATCGGCAGCGTCGATGCGGAAAACCGTGCCGCGCTCCTGCGGCAACTCGCACGGGAAGGCGAAAACGCGCGCCAGGTATTGCATCGCGTGTACTTGATTGATCCAATTGGCAACCTGGTTCTGAGCTACGAACCCGGCGCCGACCCGGCGGGGATACGCAAGGACCTGGCGCGGCTGCTGCGCGTATCACAGATCGGCTAGATCGAGAGGACGACCCGTGCCTGACATTTCAGAGAACGACAAGCTCGTAGACGCCGCCGGTACCGGCCTGGCCGCTACGTTGCGCGAGTACTATCAGCTCACCAAGCCCCGCGTGGTGAGCCTGATCATCTTCACCGCGGTGGTCGGCATGTTCCTGTCGACGCCCGGCATGGTGAGCCTGGACGTCCTGCTGCTCGGCACGCTCGGCATCGGCCTCGCGGCCGCCTCCGGGGCCGCCATGAACCAGATCCTCGACAGCGACGCCGACCGGGTCATGAAACGCACGCGGCACCGGCCGCTGCCGATGGGCAAGGTCAATGCCATGGCGGCGATGATCTTCGCCTGCGTATTGTCCATGGCGTCCATGCTGATCCTGGCGATCTGGGTCAACACGTTGACCGCGATACTCACCTTCGCGTCGATGGTGGGTTACGCCGTGATCTACACGGTATTCCTAAAGCGCGCCACGCCCCAGAACATAGTCATCGGCGGTGCCGCCGGCGCCATGCCGCCGGTGCTCGGCTGGACCGCGGTCACCGGCGAGATCGCCTCCGATGCGCTGCTGCTGTTCCTGATCATCTTCTGCTGGACACCGCCTCACTTCTGGGCGCTTGCGCTCTATCGCGAAAAGGAGTACGCCAGCGTCGGCATTCCCATGCTGCCGGTGACCCACGGCCGGCGCTATACGCAGCTTTTCATCGTTTGCTACACGCTGTTGCTGGCTGCCGTATCCATCATGCCGTTCGCCACGCGCATGTCGGGGCTGCCCTACCTGCTCGGCGCGCTGGTCCTGAACGCGTACTTCGTCGGCCACGCGATCGCGCTTTATCGAAACTACAGCGACAAGCTCGCGCGCAAGACCTTTTTCTTTTCCATCCAGTACCTGGCGTGGCTGTTCGCATTGATGCTGGTGGACCACTACCGGCATTGGATCTACGGCGCGCTCGGCGTCGGGTCGGGGTGACGGTTCCGGCGCTCGTTCCATCGCCGGGGCGATCGGCGTGAAACAGTACGCCGCCGCCTTCGAGCGCAACCGCGAGCCGATCGGCCTGGCGCTCGGCGACGCGCTGGCCGGGGCAAGTCGTGTGATGGAGATCGGCAGCGGCAGCGGCCAACACGCCGCCTGGTTCGCCCGCCTGTTTCCCCGCCTCACCTGGTGCCCCACCGATCTGCCCGAATCGCTTCCCAGCATCGAGGCGTGGCGGAAAGCCTCCGGGCTCGAAAACATCGAGCCGGCCCGCACGCTCGACGTCCATTCGCCGAACTGGCCCGACATCGAGTTCGATGCCGTGGTGACGATCAATACGTTTCACATCGTTTCGTTCGACGGCGTGCGCGCCATCATCGAAGGCGCCGCCGCCGGATTGCCGCCCGGTGGCGTGCTGTTCGTTTACGGCCCGTTTCGTTTCGCCGATCGCCCCCTGGAGCCCAGCAATGCCCAATTCGATGCCTGGTTGCGAAGGCGTGATCCGGACAGTGGGCTGCGCCTGTTCGGGGACGTCGATGGGGTCGCGAGCGAACACGGGTTGCGCTTTTCACGCGACGTACCCATGCCCGCCAACAATCACGCCATTTGGTGGTGTAAAGAGGACGACTGACACCCGCATCGACCCGGGGCCGGGACGACGTCGGCATACGGGCCGTGCAATCGCGCTCGCTGCTGGTATAACCTGTGCAGGGAACCTCGACGCCATCCGGGAGCGATGAACGAAGAGCGAAGAAAACTGATCGGCGGGGAGGAGTGGTGCGCGCTACCCGATCTCGGGCTTGCCTGGGTCAAGTCCCGCGTCGATTCCGGGGCACGCACATCGTCGCTGCACGCCTGGGGTATCCGCCGATTCCAGCGCCAGGGGCGCGACTGGGTATCGTTCCGCGTCCATCCGCTGCAGCGAGACCGGCGTACCGTGGTGCCGTGCGAGGCGCCGCTCGCGGACCACCGCGGCGTGAAGAGCTCCAGCGGCGCTACCGAGTCGCGCTACGTGATCCGGACCACGCTGCAGTTGGCGGGTCAGTCTTTTCCGGTCCAGATCACGCTGACCAGCCGGGACGCCATGGGCTACCGCATGTTGCTCGGGCGCGAGGCGATGTACGACCGCCTGCTCGTCGACCCGTCGCGCTCCTTTCTTTGTCCGGTTCCGTCATCGCAGCAGCTCGACGACGCCTACGACGCGCATCGCGCCGCGGCGCCTCACCTGGACGTCGGGGTACTGGTCGGCGGCGGCGCGGTCGATCTCGTCGGTTCGCTCTCCCGTGTCGCTGCCGAGCGCGGTCATACGCTGCGGTTCATCGATCCTGCGCGTTGCGGCGTCGTGTTCGAGAATCACCATGAGCATCTCGTCGGCGACGAGTTGCCGGCGCACCTGCACCTGGACTCGATTGTCTCGCTGGGCGAGCGGGGCGCGGGCGGGACCGACGCCGTGCTCCTTCGCCACTTCGAGAACATGGGCGCCTTCAATCCCAATCCCGCGCGTGCGGTGCTCGAAGCCGCCGAACAGCTAACCGTTTATCAGCGCCTCGTCCGCTCGGGCGTACCGCTGCCCAGGACGCGTTGGTTTCCCGCCGGTTTGCCACCGGCCGCGGATGACTCGCCGCGTTATCTCCTGCGGCGCCCCGACCGCGGCGAAGCCCGGGTACAGTCGCGAGACGCGTTGTCGGAATTACGACTGAAGGGAGAGGGCGTGTTGTTGCAGTCGTTGCCCGCCGGTGGCGAACTGGTGCGCTGTTTCGTGGCCGGGACGCGGGTCATTTCGACGCCCCTGGCGGTTGGTGAGGAGGGCAAGCTGGTCCGGCCGCGCGGGCGCGCGCCCAAACTGCCGCGAGAGGCGCGCCGGGAGATTCGCCGCGCGGTGCGCTCGCTCGGCGTCCACCTGGCGCGCGTCGATGCGTTCTTCGACGGCCCGAATCTGCTGATACTGGACGTGGATCCCTTCGCTCATTCGCTCGTTCCCGGCAAGACCGCTACCGGCTACGCTGCCGCGCTCTTGACCTTCCTCGAGCGCGCCACCGGTTCGTCGGCCCGGCACGTCACGTAGCGCGTCGGCGCCGAATCCGTCGGGGAACCCTGCCCGCGGGATGTCGGTGCATCTCTTGCGTCAATACCCCCGAGTCATCAACGGACTGTCTCATTCGGTTTGCTGGAAGGCGTGCCCGAGCCGCGGATCGGCTGGCGACGCCAGGTGTTGTACTTGATGATGCAGTAGACGGCTCGCAATCCGTCCTTCCAGTTGATCTTCTTGCCTTCTCGATAGGTTCGTCCGTAGTAGGAGATGCCGACTTCGTAGATCCGGCAATCCAGGCGCGCAATCTTGGCCGTGATTTCCGGCTCGAATCCGAAGCGGTCTTCCTCGATGTCTATCGATCGGATGACGTCGCTTCGAAATACCTTGTAGCACGTCTCCATGTCCGTCAGGTTCAGGTTCGTGAACATGTTCGACAGAAAGGTCAGGAAACCGTTTCCGAGTCGATGCCAGAAATACAGCACGCGATGGGGCTTGCCGCTTTGGAAGCGCGAGCCGAAGACTACGTCGGCCTTGTCGTCGAGTATCGGTTCCAGGAGCGCATCGTATTCCTGGGGGTCGTACTCCAGGTCGGCGTCCTGTACCAGGATGATCTCTCCGCCGGCCCTTGCCAGGCCACTGCGAATCGCCGCGCCTTTGCCCAGGTTCGTTTCGTGCCGGACCAGGATGTCATAGGATCCCGCCAAGTTTCCGCTCAAGACGGCAGCGGTGTCGTCACAGGACGCGTCATCGACGACGATGATTTCCTTGTTCGCGTACGGCGCGGCTTGAACCGCATCCAGAACCGCGGCGATCGTCGCTGCCTCGTTGAAACACGGTATGATGATGCTGAGCTTGGGTGCGTCGGACGCACGGCCACGCTGGTTCATCGACGAGGGTGCCTGATCGGACAAGTTTCCTGGTTCCTCCCCCCTATCGTTGTTTTGGCCCGCTGCTTCCCCAAGGAGACGTCGAGGGGCTTATTGGTTACCTCGGTACTATAGAAGGATCGAGAACGACGGGCAAACCCGAGTCGACGGTTTCCGTGCCTTGCCTGGCACCGGGTTGTCCGCCGTTCGTCCAAACGAACTCGCCATGTCGCCTCCCGCCGGGCGAGCTCCTGCCTGGTCCCGATTCGTCGTTCGGCACGACGCACGTTGCGCCGAACCTGCGAATCAGGAATGCGCGCCGGTCGCCTCGACGGCTTCTCGGACCAGTTCCGGCCCGCGGTAAATCAGCCCGGTATAAAGCTGCACCAGCGTCGCGCCGGCATCCATCTTTGCCGCCGCGTCGGCACCGCTCATGATGCCGCCGGCCGCGATGACCGGGAGCGCGCCGTCCAGGGCGCGGACGAGTGTCGCCACCACTTGCGTGCTCATGGCCGTCAACGGCGCGCCGCTCAGGCCGCCTTTCTCGCCGGCATGGCGTGGCGCGAGGCTGCCGGGTCGGCTCACCGTGGTATTGGTGGCAATGACCGCGTCGAGGCCGTAATGCACGCTGGCGCGGGCGATTACCTCGATGCCCTCGGCGTCCAGGTCCGGCGCGATTTTCACCGCGATCGGCACGTGGCGGCCGGTCTGGTCCTGGAGTTCGAAACGGCACCGGCGTATGCCTGCCAGCAGCCGGCCGAGGCCGCCGGCCTCCTGCAGGGTGCGCAGGTCCCGGGTATTGGGCGAGGAAATGTTGACGGTAACGTAGTCGGCGTCGTCGTATACCGCGCGCAGGGCGATGCGATAGTCGTCGAGCGCATGTTCCATGGCGGTGGCGGCATTCTTGCCGATGTTGATGCCGGTGATGCAGCGCGGGCGAAGTCGCCGCAGGTTATGCAGGAAGACGTCCACGCCACGGCTGTTGAATCCCATGCGGTTGATGATGGCGCGGTCGGCTGGAAGACGAAACATGCGAGGGCGGGGATTGCCCGGCTGCGGCTCGGGCGTCACCGTGCCGAGTTCGACGAAGCCGAAACCCAGCGCTGCCAGCGCGGGTCCGGCTGCCGCGTTCTTGTCGAGGCCCGCCGCCAGGCCCACCGGGTTCGGGAAACGCAGTCCCATCGCCTCCACCGGCAGGCCGGTGGCCGTCGAGGCGAAGCGACGCTCGATGCGGGCCAGCAGGGAAGGATGGCGCGACGCGAACCCCAGCCCGCCCATTACGAGATTGTGGCTGGTTTCGGCGTCGAGCCTGAACAGCAGCGGCCGCAGGAGATCGTAGGCCGGCATCAGAACCGTTCCGACGCGTCGAGCAGTCGCCACTTTCCCGTCGGTAGTCGACCCAGCTTCACGCCGCCGATGCGCACGCGCTTGAGCGCGGCGACCTCGATGCCCACCAGTTCACACATGCGTCGGATCTGTCGCTTTCGACCTTCGACCAGGACGAATCGGAGCTGGTCCTGGTTGAGCCGCTCCACTCGCGCGCGCTTGAGCACGCGTCCGTCGAGGGACAGTCCGTGACGCAGGCGTTCGAGTTGCGCGTCGCTCACGGTGCCCGTGACGCGCACGAGATATTCCTTTTCGATCGTGGCGTCGTTGCCGATCAGCCGTCGCGCGACACGGCCGTCCTGGGTCAGCACCAGCAATCCCGTGGAGTTGACGTCGAGCCGGCCGGCCGGCGCCAGGGCGTCGCGCCCGGTGATGCGCGGCGCCTTGCCGGTGCCCGCGTAGCTGGCGGGCTCGATCAGGGTGGCGGCGCTTCGTTGGCCTGGCTCGGGCTGGCTCGAGACGATTCCCAGCGGCTTGTTGAGCAGCACCGTGAGACGGCGTTCCTGGTGCGCGCGGGCGGCGTCGTCGAGGACCACGTGGTCGCCGGGCTGTACCCGGTAGTATGCCTCGCGCACTACCTCGCCGTTGACGCGAACAAGGCCTTGTTCGATGTAACGGTCGGCCTCGCGGCGTGAGCACAACCCCTGTCCGGACAGATGCTTGGACAGTCGTTCGATGCTCATTCGTCGGCGTCAGTCGAGATGACGCAGGGCGGCGTCGGCCGCGTTGCCGGTGTAGCTCGACGGCGTCAGGTCGAGGAGCGTGCGGCGGGCGTGTTCGGGTATCTCCAGTCCCTCGACGAAGTCACGGATCGCGGCGGCATCCACGGCGCGTCCGCGGGTGAGCGCCTTGAGCTTTTCGTAAGGCTGTTCGACGCCGTATCGGCGCATCACGGTCTGGATGGCCTCGGCGAGCACCTCGAAGGCGTTATCGAGGTCGGCGGCGATGCGCTCGGCGTTGACCTCGAGCTTGCCGACGCCCTTGAGCGTCGACTCGTAGGCCAGCACGCTGTAGCCGAAGGCGAGACCCAGGTTGCGCAATACCGTCGAGTCCGACAGGTCGCGCTGCCAGCGACTCACCGGCAGTTTCTCGGCAAAGTGCGCAAGCAGCGCGCAGGCGATGCCGATGTTGCCCTCGGAGTTCTCGAAGTCGATGGGGTTGACCTTGTGCGGCATGGTGCTGGATCCCACTTCGCCGGCGACCATGCGCTGGCGGAAGTAGCCGAGGCAGATGTAACCCCATGCGTCCCGGTCGAGGTCCAGCAGCACCGTGTTGAAACGGCGCACGGCGTCGCACAGCGCGGCGACGTAGTCGTGCGGTTCGATCTGTGTGGTCATCGGATGCTGCACGAGGCCGAGGTTCATCAGGAAATCGCGCGCCAGCTCCGGCCAGTCGACCTCCGGGTACGCCGCGTAGTGGGCGTTGTAGTTGCCCACGGCGCCGTTGATCTTGCCTTCGATCTCGACCCCCGCGACCTGGATTCGCGCCGCTTTCAGTCGCCATACCGTGTTGGCCAGTTCCTTGCCCAGGGTCGTGGGCGTAGCCGCCTGACCGTGGGTGCGGCTTAGCATGGGCGTGGCGGCATGCTCGCGCGCCAGGTTGGCGATCGCGTCGATAAGGCGGTCCATGGTCGGCAGCAGCACGCTGTCGCGCCCCGTCTTGAGCATCAGGGCATAGGACAGGTTGTTGATGTCCTCGGAAGTGCAGGCGAAGTGGATGAACTCCCCCACTCGCGCCAGCGACGGCATGCCTTCCAGTTTCTCCTTGAGAAAATACTCCACGGCCTTGACGTCGTGGTTGGTCGTGGCCTCGATCTCCTTCACCCGGGCCGCGTCGGACTCGTTGAAGTTCTCGACGATCGCGTGCAGGAAGTCGTTCTCGCGGTCGTCGAAGGCCGACAGTTCCGCGATGTCGGGATGTTCGGCGAGATGCTGCAGCCAGCACACCTCGACCCTGACCCGGTGATGGATCAGGCCGTACTCGCTGAAAATGGGCTTCAGCGCCGCGACCTTGCCGTGATAGCGGCCGTCGAGCGGGCACAATGCGGTGAGCGGGGAAAGGTTCATGAATCTTGAGTTCGGGGAAAGCAGGCGCCAGGCGCCAAACGGACTTGAACCGGTCGTTCGACGGAGCGAGCGACCGTGTGGACCGGGCTATTTTATCCCACCCTTATTGCGATGTGGGCCGCGCCTGCCTGGCGACGCCGTTGCACGATGTGGAGTGGATCGAATTCCGCAGCCACGGCGCGCCCGGCTCCGCGGCGTGGTCCGTTACGATCTGCGGATGATGGCGCGCCCGCCGGATGCGGCTACTGTTTCAGTGACGCCAGCCGCTCGCGGCACTGCCTCTCGATGGCGTCGAGCTCGGTCAGCGTCACTTCGATATCGTCCTTCTGTTGCAGCAGCTGGCGGCGGCGTTCGCGGATTTTCTCGATGAAATAGTCGAGTTGGGCGCTTTCGCCCGGTTCGCTGTGGTACAGGCTGATGATCTCGGCGATTTCCGAGAGCGTGAAGCCGAGTCGCTTGCCGCGCAGGATCAGCTTGAGTCGGACACGGTCGCGGTTGGAGTAGACGCGATTGCGCCCCTGGCGCCGGGGGTGTAGCAGTCCTTCGTCTTCGTAGAAGCGGATGGCGCGGGTGGTGACGTCGAATTCCCGGGACAGGTCGGTGATGCTGAGCGATTCGGTCATCGGGGCGTTCATGTGACTACGGCGGCTGCGAGGCGATCCGCTTCCGAGTATAATCGACAATTGACGTTTACGTAAACGTCAATTAGAATTTTCGCACGGTTCCCTAGCGACCTCCACGACTTCAAGGCGTTGTGCGCCGGGATGATTCCAATGAAAGCCGCCGCCCAGACCCTCGACCGCGCGCCGGGCGCGCGTGTCGAGCGACCATACAAGCTGCGTTTCGTCACCGCCGCCAGCCTGTTCGACGGACACGACGCTTCGATCAACATCATGCGGCGGATCCTGCAGTCCGCGGGCGTGGAGGTGATCCATCTCGGCCACAACCGTTCCGTGCGCGAGATCGTCGAGGCGGCGATCCAGGAGGATGCCCAGGGCATCGCCGTCAGTTCCTACCAGGGCGGACACGTCGAGTATTTCAAGTACATGGTGGACATGCTGCGCGAGCGGGGGTGTGATCACATCCGCGTGTTCGGCGGCGGCGGCGGCGTGATCGTGCCCTCCGAGATCGCGACCCTGCACGACTACGGCGTGGCCCGCATCTACTCGCCCGAGGACGGCCAGCGCATGGGTTTGCAGGGCATGATCGACGACATGCTCGAGCGCGCGGATTTCGACCCCGCCTCGAAGGCCTCGGAGAGCACGAAGCCCGAAGACCTCGTCGACCCGGCGCACCTGGCGCGGCTGATCTCGCTGATCGAGAACGGTAGCGCCAGCGAGACGCTGCTCGCGCGCATCGACCAGGCCAAAACGGAGCGCGCCATGCCCGTGTTCGGGCTGACGGGCACCGGCGGTTCGGGCAAGTCCTCGCTCACCGACGAGTTGATCCTGCGCCTTCGGCTCGACTACGAGGACAAGCTCAAGATCGCGCTCGTCGCCATCGATCCTTCGCGGCGCAAGACCGGCGGCGCGCTCCTGGGAGATCGCATCCGCATGAACGCCATCGACGGCGGGACGGTCTTCATGCGCTCGATGGCCACGCGCGGCGCCGACCAGGAAGTGCCGCCGGGCGTCGACCGGGTGCTGAAGCTGATGCGCATGGCCGGGTTCGACCTGGCCATCGTCGAGACGCCGGGCATCGGGCAGGGCGATGCCGGCATCGCTTCCCACGTCGATACGTCCTTGTACGTCATGACGCCCGAGTTCGGAGCGGCGAGCCAGCTCGAAAAGATCGACATGCTCGACTTCGCCGATTTCGTCGCCATCAACAAGTCGGATCGCAAGGGCGCCGCGGATGCGCTACGCGACGTTCGCAAGCAGGTGCAACGAAACCGCGAGGCGTTCGGTCGCTCGCCGGAGGACATGCCGGTCTTTCTCACCAGCGCGGCGCATTTCAACGACGCCGGTGTCACCGGGTTGTATTTCTCTATCCAGGCCGCGCTCGTCGAGAAAGGGCTTCCGGAATCACCTGGCGTTCTGCGCGAGCTGGAACATGACATCGAGCCCGTCGAGTCGATCGTTCCCGCTTCGCGACAACGCTACCTGTCGGACATCGCCGATACGGTACGCGCCTATCACCGATTCAGTCGCGAGCAGGCGGAAGTCGCTCATCGCTGCCAGCAACTCGAGGCGGTCGCGGCGATGCTGGACGACGAGGGCGCGCGCGCGGCGGTGGAGAAAAAGCTCGAGGCTGCCCGCGCCGGGCTGGACGCGGATTGCGCGCGACTGCTCGAGGAGTGGCCCGCCGTGGCCCAACGCTACCGCGGCGAGGAGTTCGCCTACACCGTGCGCGACCGGGAGATCCGTATCCCGCTGACCTACGAGTCGTTGTCGGGCACGCGCGTGCCGAAGATTTCGCTGCCCCGGTACCGAGACCGCGGCGACCTGCTCGAGTGGTTGCGATCCGAGAACCTGCCGGGCTATTTTCCCTACACCGCCGGCGTGTTCCCGCTCAAGCGCGAGGGCGAGGACCCGACGCGCATGTTCGCCGGCGAGGGCGACGCGTTTCGCACCAATCGTCGCTTCAAGTACTTGTCCGAGGGATTTCCGGCAAAACGGCTGTCGACCGCCTTCGACTCGGTGACGCTGTATGGCGCCGATCCCGACGAACGCCCGGACATCTACGGCAAGGTGGGCACGTCGGGCGTGTCCATCGCCACGCTGGACGACATGCGCGAGCTGTATCGCGGCTTCGACCTGTGCAGTCCGACGACATCCGTCTCGATGACCATCAACGGTCCGGCTCCGACGGTGCTGGCCATGTTCCTGAACACCGCCGTCGACCAGCAGGTCGAGCGGTTCGAGCAGGAGAACGGGCGCGCCCCCGGCGACGACGAGTTCGCCGAGATACGCGCCCGCACCCTGTCCACGGTGCGCGGCACCGTGCAGGCCGACATTCTCAAGGAGGACCAGGGCCAGAACACCTGCCTGTTCTCCACCGAGTTTTCGCTGCGTTTGATGGGCGACATCCAGCAGTACTTCATCGACAACCGCGTGCGCAATTTCTACTCGGTGTCGATCTCCGGCTATCACATCGCCGAGGCCGGGGCGAATCCGATCAGCCAGCTCGCCTTCACGTTGTCGAACGGCTTCACCTACGTGGAGTCGTACCTGGCGCGCGGCATGAAGATCGACGACTTCGCGCCCAACCTGTCGTTTTTCTTCTCCAACGGCATGGACCCCGAGTACACGGTCATGGGCCGGGTGGCGCGGCGCATCTGGGCGGTGGCCATGCGCGAGCGCTACGGCGCCGGCGAACGCAGCCAGAAGCTGAAATACCATATCCAGACCTCGGGCCGCAGCCTGCACGCCCAGGAGATGGCCTTCAACGACATTCGCACCACGCTGCAGGCCCTGATCGCGGTGTACGACAACTGCAACAGCCTGCACACCAACGCCTACGACGAGGCCATCACCACGCCCAGCGAGGACTCGGTGCGCCGCGCGGTAGCCATTCAGAAGATCATCAACGAGGAGTGGGGCCTGGCGAGGAACCAGAATCCCAACCAGGGCAGCTTCATCGTCGACGAGCTTACCGACCTGGTGGAGGAGGCCGTGCTGATGGAATTCGACCGGATATCCGAGCGCGGCGGCGTGCTCGGCGCGATGGAGACCGGCTACCAGCGGGGCAAGATCCAGGAGGAGTCCCTGTACTACGAGCACAAGAAGCACGACGGTTCACACCCCATCATCGGCGTGAACACGTTTCTCAAGGCGTCCGACGAACCGTTCGTCGAGCCCGAACTGGCGCGTGCCACCGAGGCCGAGAAGCAGAGCCAGTTGGAACGTCTGCGTGATTTTCACGCGCGCCACGCCGACACCGCGCCCGAGTCTCTCGATCGACTCAAGGCGGCCGCGGTGCGAGGAGAGAATGTCTTTTCCGAGCTCATGCAGACGGTGCGTCATTGCTCGCTGGGACAGATCACCGACGCGCTGTTCCAGGTCGGCGGCAAGTACCGTCGAAACATGTAAGGGCGGTCGGGGTCGCACCCGGACAATCGATGGCGATGGCGAGAGCGCCTTCGGTCGGGACTCTAGGCGCCGGTAAATGACCGCCGGGACGCCGACAAGCATCATATGCGGTACGCCCGAAAAGCCGGCGCATGCCCGGACGACCGATCCCGCGGATCGTGTCGGGAGAACGGTCGTTCCGGCGCCGGCCGAAGACGGTGTGTCGGGCCTGTGCGTCGGAGACAACTGCCTTACTCCGAAGGACCAGCAAGGCTCGCTAGCGGCACTGACCCGGTCACCCGCGTTTCGCCCGGACGTCCCGCCGCATCGAGTTCCGGTTTTCACATGAATGCGATAGACTCGATCGCCGATCGCCGCGAAGGGTATCGCGTACGATCGGTACAAAGGGAGCAGGCAGCGTGAACGTAACCGGACTGATCGTTTTTCTCATTATCGGCGGTGTCGCCGGCTGGTTGGCGGGCCTGATCATGAAGGGACGCGGCCTCGGCGTCGGCATGAATATCGTCGTCGGTGTCGTCGGCGCCTTCATCGGCGGCCTGTTACTGGGGCTGCTCGGCTTTCACGCCGTTCACCTGCTCGGCCAGATCATTACCGCCACCATCGGCGCGGTGGTGTTGCTGGCCGTCGCACGGAAGCTCAGATAGCGATTGATCTTGCCGCGTTCCGGCGCGGTGGAACAGGTTTGGTTCACGACAGGGCGCGCGGCGCCCTGGTTTCTTTTCGGCGCGAAGCGCCGTGCGACCTTCATGAACAGAAATGTCCTCCTGCTGTCCCTGTGCCAGGCACTGATGCTGACCGGCACCTCGCTGGTCTTGTCCACCTCGGCGCTGGTCGGCGCGCGCTTGACCGATACGCCGCTGTTCGTCACGCTGCCGTTGACCCTGCAGTTCATCGGCGTGATGATTTCCTCGTTCAGTTCTTCCATGCTGATGAAGCATATCGGGCGCAAGGCCGGATTTACCGGCGGACTGGTGCTGGCGATTGCGGGCGCCGCGTTGTGCGCGGGCGCCGTGTATGGCGGCAGCTTCTGGGGATTCGCCGCCGGCTCGCTGCTGCTGGGAATGTTCAACGGCGTGGGGCAGTTCTACCGGTTCACGGCCGCCGAGGTGGCGCCCCCGGAACGACGGGCGCGCGCCATTTCCTACGTGCTGGCAGGCGGCGTCCTGGCCGCCTTCATCGGTCCCAACCTGGCCAACTTTACCCGCAACATCCTTCCCGGCGCCGAGTTCAGCGGCAGCTACCTGGCCCTGCTGGGCGTCTACGGCCTGTCGATCGTCCTGGTCTCGCTGACGCGAATCCCGCCGCCCGGTGACATCGAGCGCAGCAGCGGCGGTCGACCGTTGAGCGCCATCGTCAGCCAGCCGGTGTTCCTGGTCGCGGTGTTCGGTGCGCTGGTGGGATACGGGGTCATGAACCTGGTGATGACGGCGACGCCGCTCGCCATGGCGGATTGCGGCTTCGGGTTCGGGCCCACTTCGCAGGTCATCCAGTGGCACGTGGTCGGCATGTTCCTGCCCTCGTTCTTCACCGGCCGGCTGATCGAGCGATTCGGCGTGCTGACCATCATGAACACGGGCTGCGTGCTGCTGCTCGGCTGTATCGCCATCAACCTGCACGGCGTGACCTATCCCCATTTCCTGTCGGCGCTGATCCTGCTCGGCATCGGCTGGAACTTCCTGTTCATCGGCGGCACCACGCTGTTGACCGAAGCCTACAGCGGTGCCGAGAAGGCCAAGACCCAGGGCGTGAACGACTTCATCGTGGCCAGCACCGTGGCCTGCACCGCGCTGTCGTCGGGCTGGCTGAACCACCGTTTCGGCTGGGACGTGATCAACCAGGTGGCCATTCCCGCGGTGGCGCTGGCGCTGGCCGCCACCGCCTGGCTGTCCTGGCGGCGCCGGCGTGGAGACCTCGCTAGCGTCCGGTAGCGAGGTT
>JAUIEZ010000098.1 GCA_030429665.1 Gammaproteobacteria bacterium
TGAGGTTGCCGGGAACGAATGTCGAGACGACTTTCCTGCCGGATTCGGCGGTGCCGGTGAGCGCGTCATAGTTGCGTGCGATCATTTCCTTTTGCCGCAGCATCGACGACTCCTTGACCACTTCGGGTTTGCTGGCGGTATTCATGCTTCAGCTCCAGAGCTTGATGGAGTCGGCGAAGGTGCCGGCCTGCTCGCGGATCGGTTGCATCTGGCCGGAGTTCTCCGCGTACTTGAACGAGATATGCGGGATGTCGTGCTCGCTCATGCGGTCGGCGAGCATCGGGCGCTCGAGCAGTGCCGGGTCGCAGAAGCTCGGCGCGGCGAAGATCACGCCCTCGGCCTTCGACTTGCGGACCGAATCGAGAAGAAACCGGCCGACATCCTCGCGCTTCGCGCAATACTTCGCCGCGGTGTCGGCGCTGTGGTGCAGGAACGCGTCGGCGAGATTCTTCAGCGGGTCGCCGGTGGGATCGACGTCGTCGAGAAGCCAGCGGTTCACGAGCATGTAGTCGTCGTCCACGACATAGCAGCCGGACATTTCGATGGACTTGATCAGGTTGAGCGGCGGCTGTTCGCAGAACGACCCGCTGACGACGACGCGGCAGCTGTCGCGGATCGGTCGGTCCTCGGCCTCGGCGGCGGCGAGATAGTCGTGCATCATCTCGATGTGTTCCTCCACCGGCAACACCAGCCCGGCGCGCATCAGCAGGTACACCTCGGTCGCGGGAGCTTTCCAAGGCCTCTCGCTGCGGAAGGCGTAGATTTCACGCACCAGCGATCGGCGCTCGTTGTAGATCGTGATCGAGGCGTTGATCGCCTCGTCCGTGATCTCCCGCCCGCCCAGTTTCGCGAGACCGTCGCGGAGTTCTTCGAGCTCGCGGCGGTAGTACTCGCCGCCGACATCGTCGACGTAGTTTTGCGGCACGTCGAAATAGCGGACGTAGACCTTCGGGTAGAGCATCTTCCACATGCCCGACAGGTTGCGGATCACGTCGCAAATGCTCGGGAAGAGCATGCCGTCGACGAAGTCGAGGCGCTTGCTGACGCCGAGTTCGATCGTGGAGCGCGGGATGCGGCAGATATAGCTCTGGTAGTAGGCGTCGCCGTGGATTACCTCGAGCTGGTCGCCGCCCCCGACGATACCGAGGGGCAGCATGCCGGCGGCATGGATGATCTCCTCGGGAACGTAGACGGGCATGAAGCCGATGACCTTGCGGCCGGGCTCGGCCGCCTTCCACTCGCGGGCGGCGGTGAAGTCGAGGTCCTCGAAGAGCCCGGTGCATCGTTCGATGATCGTGGTCGTGCTCATTATCGGTTCTCCCACAGGGGTGTACGTTTATCCAGGAATGCGCCAAGTCCTTCGGTCGGATCGCGTCCGGTCATGAGTTGCTCGAGGTATTGGCGTTCGACGCGTTCGATGTCCAGGCGCGCGTTCGTCGCGAAGGCGCCGCGTGCCGCACGAACGGCCTGTCGTAACGAGAAGCCGCTTCTCGGTGCCAGGTGCTCGTCGAAGTAGGCCAACGCGCCTTCCACGGGATTGGCCGAAACTTCGTCGACCAGTCCGATGGCGAACGCCGCGCCGACGTCGATGGTGCGTCCGGAGAACAACAGGTCCTCGGCACGAGCCTGGCCGACACGCGCCGGCAGAAGGCATGACGCCGCCGGCGCGAACACGCCGAGCTTGATCTCGGGCTGACCGAAGCTCGATCCGCTGGCGGCGAAGATCCGGGTCGCACCCAGCACGATCTCGAGTCCGCCGCCAAGGCACATGCCCTGCACCGCGGCCAGTACGGGCACGGGCGAGTCGACCAGGGTCATCACCAGGCGATGGATCTTCGCCAGCATGACGGCACACTGTTCGGGCATGTGCTCCTCGACGCTGGCACCGAAGCTGAAATGCGGCCCCTCGGCGTCGATCAGCACCGCCAGCAACGCCGGATCCTCCAGGTTCGCGTCCAACGCTTCCTGCATCGAGCCGATCATCGCGGCATCGACGATGTTGGCCTTCGGGCGTGAAAGCGTCAGCCGCAACAGGCTGCCATCGTCTGCCCGGGAGACTTTCGCGGGGCCGCCTGCCATGTCAGTTCTTCCTTCCCGGCATCAGGCTTTCTGTCAGCTCGGGTGTCCATGGCGTGCCGCGCGCCAGTGCCCGGCGAAGCGCGACGAAGTCGATCTCGCGGCCGGTTTCGCGACTGCCCTCGTTGAACGCGCGAAACCCGGCGCGCGCCTCGTTCATCATGTTCAGGGCGAGCCACGCGCGCGAGTCCTCGTGGTTGCGGTTCCACGCCTCGAGCTTGGGCTTGCGCAGTTCCTCGATGGTCTTCGTCGTGCACTCCGGGAAGGTCGCGAGCAACTTCGCGCAAATCTGCTCCACTTTTTCGTCGAGTAGTGACAGGTCGACCTCGCCGCTCTTGATCGTCTCGCGGCCGGATTTAAACGCTTCGCCGGTCTTGAACTCGCCGTGAACGATGCGGCCGTACTCGTCGAGCATCCGGTCGGTGACCACGGTGGGGTTGGCGACGAAGTTTCCGTCCACTTTAAGGGCGGGCACGATGTCGTGGCAGATGCCGAGGCGGTACGCCTTGTGCGCGGAGAACGGCTCGCACAGCGTGCCCGATACCATTGCCTGCTCGGCGCCGAGCATGAGGGGCAAAAAGTCGGTGGATCCGCCGATCGGCGAAGAGCCGTGCTTGGGGCCCGCCTGGCCGAAGTTGGCGAGGTCCTGGGCGACGGAGAAATCACAAGCCATGCCGATCTCCTGGCCGCCGCCGATGCGCATGCCGTTCACCCGGCAGATCACCGGTTTGTCGCAGGTCAGGATCGACGTCACCATGTCATTGAACAGCCGAAGGTACTGCCGGTACTCCTGGGGATTTCCGGCGTAGTACTCCGCGTACTCCTTCGTATTGCCTCCGCTGCAGAAGGCCTTGTGCCCCGAGCCGGTGAATACGACGGCATTGACGTCGCGGCCGTTGCTGGCGGCGCGAAAGGCGAGGATCGTCCCCTTCACCATCGCCGTGGTGTAGGAGTTGTACTGCGTCGGGTTGTCCAGCGTGATCCAGGCGTTGTACAGCCCTTCCAGCGGGTTGCCCTCGATGTCGCGGGCGGGACGCTTCTCGAAAATGACGCCTTCGGTCGGCTGGAACGTCACCAGGTCGTGGTCGACCAGTTCCGGTGGCGCGGTGTGGTCGATGATCTCGGCGGTCATTGCGTTCATGCTGGTTCCTCGTCTCTTGATGTCGATTGCACGGTCATGCCGGTGTCGACTCAGTTGGTCGGCACCATGATCGGTCGTTCGATGAGCTCGTGACGGCGCGCTGCGGCGAAGACATCGTTGATCTCGTCGAGCGGGTATTGCTTCACGAACGGCTTCATCCGCACCTTGCCCGACAGCACGAGCTCGAGCGCGGCCGGGTAGTGCTCCGGCAGGCAGCCCCAGTTCCCTTGCAGGCGGGCGTTGAAGGCCATCAGGTTGGAGAGTCGGACCTCGGTTTTTTCCATGGTGAACCCGACCACCGCCAGGTGCGCGCCGTAGGTCAGAAGCGCGTAGGCGGTTTGCTGGCCCGCGGCGGTACCGGAACATTCGAAGATCTTCCACTCGGTGGTGCGCAGCCCCTTCGCGTGGGCGAAGTCGCGCAGTTCGCGCTTGATGTCGCGCACCTCCAGGGTGACGGGGTTGATCGTCAACGCGGCGCCGTAGTCGGACATTTTCTCGAGCTTGTTGTCGTCGACGTCGATCGCCGCGACCGTTGCGCCCATCGCGCTCGCGATCTGCACCGCGTAACCGCCCACGCCGCCCACGCCGATCACCACGGCGAGGTCGCCGGGCCGGATGTCGGCCAGCAACGCCGCCTGGTAGGGCGTCGTGACAGCATCGGCGAGCACCGAGACATCGGCCAGCGACAGGCCGGCGTCGGCGAGGCGTGCCTCGTCCACGCGGCAAAGGCCGTGCGCGGGGACCGTGATGCAGGTGGCGAATCCACCGGGGATGTCGTTGCCCGGCATCTTCTGGGCGCGGCACACGTTGCCCATGCCACGCCGGCACAGGTCGCAGGTGCCGCAGGGAATGACGGCGGGGACGATCACGGCGGCGTCGGCCCACGCCGTGCTGCCGGCGCCGGTGGCGACCACTCGCCCGCTGATTTCGTGTCCCAGGACCAGCGGCAGCGGCAGGTTGGTGCGCACGCCGTCGTAGAGGTAGCCAAGGTCGGTGTGGCACACGCCGCAGCCGGCAACCTCGACGACTACCTCGTCATCGCCGGGCTCGTCCGGGGTGAACGATTCAGCGGTGAACGGTGTGTCGACTGCCGTCATCAACCATCGAGTCGCGGAACGTTTCACGCTGCCTCCCAAATCTGGTGATCAATTTGTGGAAATGCATTATACGACATTTACTTTTATCGTCAATATGTCTTATAGTACAAATCATGGAAATCGATGCGCCACGCTCGGCGAGGAGATTCAGTTTGGAAAATCAGGCAGATAGGTCGTTATCCAGCGTTTCCATCGCCCTGATCGGCAGTGGCGGAGCAGGCGTCATGACGGCCGGCGGCATATTGCTCGAGGTCGCTGCCCAAGCCGGCTACCACGGCATCATGACGCGCTCTTCGGGTCCGCAGATCCGCGGCGGCGAGGCCGCGGCCATGCTGCGAATCTCGACATTCCCGGTCGAGAGTCACGCTGATGTCTTCGACATCCTGGTCGGCGTCGACTGGCTCAACGCCGAGCGCTTTCGAGCCGAGATTCCCCTCGGGCCCGATAGCCTCGTGGTTGGCGATCTCGACGGCCGGCCACCGGCCGAGTACCTGGCTACGGGCGCGCGTTTGCTGGCGCTGCCGTTGTCGCGATTGGCCCGCGAGCGCGAAGGCGGGCGCGAGAACATGGTCGCCCTCGGCGCGATCAGCGCCCTTGCCGCGTTGCCCCGTGGCCTGTTCGAGGGTGTGCTGAACGCGCTTCTCGGCCGCAAGGGTTCGGAGGCGGTCGTGTCCGGAATGGCGTGCATCGAGGCGGGAGCACAATGCGTCGCCGGTGAATCCGGGACATTCGCGCTGGCGCCGCCGGCGCCGACACGTGGCGCGATATGGAACATCAGCGGTAACGAGGCCGCGGGGCTCGGCGCGATTCGCGGCGGCGTGCGCTTCGTGGCCGCGTACCCGATCACGCCGGCCACCGAGCTGCTCGAGTGGATGGCACCGGCGCTGGAGCAGGTCGGCGGTGTCCTGGTGCAGGCCGAGGATGAGCTCGCCTCGGTCAACCAGTTGATCGGGGCGTCCTTCGGCGGTACGCCCTCGCTTACCGCGACCTCGGGGCCGGGTCTGGCGCTGATGACCGAGTCGATCGGGCTGGCGGTCGCGTCGGAAACGCCTGTCGTGGTGGTCGACGTGATGCGCGGCGGGCCGTCGACCGGCATCCCCACCAAGTCCGAACAGGGCGACCTGAACATCGCCCTGTACGGTTTGCACGGCGACGCGCCGCACCTGGTGCTGGCGCCGTTGTCGGTGGCCGACTGCCTGTTTACCACGCAATGGGCCGTGCATCTCGCCGAGAAGCTGCAGACTGCCGCCATCGTGTTGTCGGACCAGTCGCTCGGGCAGACCCGGGCGCTGATCGAGCGCCCGGCCGAGGTCGCGTTCGTCTCGGGACGTTCGATCCAGCGAACCCCGGTGGCCGGCTACCAGCGCTACGCGCTCGGCGGCGACGGCGTGTCGCCCATGGCGCTACCGGGAACACCCGGCTGCCAGTACACGGCCGACGGTCTCGAGCACGCTCCGTCGGGCACGCCGTCAAGCCGCGCGGAGGATCATCGCCGGCAGCTCGACAAGCGCCGCGACAAGCTGACCGGGCACGACTACGGAGATCACTGGGCGTTGATCGAGGGTGACGGCGACGTCGTCGTGTTGACCTGGGGCTCGAGCCTGGCCCCGGTGCGCGAGGCACGCCGGTCGCTCGCCGGCCGCGGCATCGACGTGCGCATCGTGGCCCCGCGTCTGTTGATGCCGGTGCAGCCGGCCCGCATGCGCGAGGCCTTGAGCGGCGCGAGCCGGGTGCTGGTGGTCGAGCAGAGTCACGGCGCGCAGTTCCTGCACTACCTGCAGGCTTTCTACCCGCGCGAGCGCGGGTACGAGTCGCTGGCCCAGCCGGGGCCATTGCCTATCCGGCCGGAGCAGGTCGTCGAACGTTTCAACCCGCGAGGATCCCGATAGTGGAACAGCTTTCGACCCGGCAGGCAGCGCTCAAGCCCAAGGACTACAAGTCCGACAACAAGCCGGTGTGGTGCCCCGGCTGCGGCGATTTCAGCGTGCTGTCGGCGTTCACCAAGGCGATGTCGGCGATGACGCTCGATCCCGAGCGCGTCGCGGTCATCTCGGGCATCGGTTGCTCTTCCCGCATCCCGGCCTACCTGAACGTGTACGGCTTCCACGCCGTCCACGGACGCGCCCTGCCGGTGGCGATCGGACTGAAGATTACGCGCCCCGATCTCACCGTGCTGGTTGCCGGCGGCGACGGCGACGGCTTCTCGATCGGCGGCAATCATTTCCTGCAGGCCTGTCGCCGCAACGTCGACATCACCTACGTGGTCATGGACAACCAGGTGTACGGCATGACCAAGGGGCAGGCGTCCCCGACCACGGCGCCGGACTGGATGCGTAGCAAGCTGACCCCCCACGGCACCCGCATCAACCCCTTTTACCCGCTGGTCATCGCGCTCGCCTCCGGCGCGAATTTCATCGCGCGCGCATCGAGCAACGACCCGAACGGCACCGCGCGCGTGATCGCCGAGGCGGTCGAGCACCCCGGGTTCTCGTTCGTACAGGTCTTGAGTCCGTGCGTCACGTTCCGCCCCGAGCAGCGCGACTGGAAGAAGATCGTGCGCCCGGCCCCGGTCGCCCCCACCGCCGATCCGGCGGTCGCCGCGCGTCGCCTGATGACCGACGACAACTTTTTCATCGGCACCCTGTTCAAGGGCGGCCGCGCGCCGTTCGAGTCCGGCTTTGCGCCGCGCGCCGAGGTCGCCGGTGAACTGGAACGGTCGTTCGGATTGACGGCATGAAGACGATCACCACCCGCGTCGAGTTTCTCGCCCATGCCCTGGCCATCGAGGAGGAGGCGGCGGAACGCTACGCGGTCTTCGCCGACCAGATGCAGGTCACGAACAACCCCGAGGTGGCGACCCTTTTCCGCGAGATGGCGCGCCTCGAAGACGAACACGCGCGGCGCATCGAGGAAATGTCGGGCGATAAGCCGCTGCCGCGAATCGATCCGTGGGCGTTCGACTTCGGCGACGCCGAACCGCCCGAGGCGGTCGATTACACCGCCACGCACTACCTGATGACGCCGTACCAGGCGTTGGGGCTGGTACTCAACGCGGAACAGCGTGCCGCGGAGTTTTTCCAGCGTATTGCCGACGGTGACGGCGAGGCGGACATGCGCCGGCTGGCGGCCGAGTTCGCGGACGAGGAGCGTGAGCACGTCGAACGCGTTCGCCGGTGGCGAGGGAAGTATCCGCCGCCCGAACCGCACTGGGACGAAGACCCGGATCCGCCCAACGAGCTCGAGTAACCAACGAAGCCAGGCAACACCACCGGAGCGAGGTCATGAACGACGAGTTGAAAGAAGGGCTGTCGACCACGCGGCGAATCACGGTCGATCCGCCACGTACCATCGACTTTCTGGGCGAGGAAGCCCGCGTCTACGCGACACCCGAATTGCTGCGTGATATCGAGGTTACCTGTCGCGAGTTGCTGCGCGGGCACATCGCGCAAGGCAAGGACTCGGTCGGCACACGCGCCGAACTCGACCACCTCGCGCCGACCTTGCTCGGCATGGACGTGGACATCACGGCGACCCTGACGAACGTCGACGGCTCCCGGGTGTCATTCTCCATCGAGTGCCGCGACCCGTTGGAAGTGGTGGCGCGCGGCGTGCATGACCGCGTCGTGGTCGGCGTCGAGCGCACCGTCGCGCGCCTTGCCGAAAAGCGCGCCAGGGCCGGATAGGCGAGTCATGGGCGTCCCCGCCGATTCGCGCACGGTGCCCACCTACTGCTACCAGTGCGTGGCCGGTCCCGACCTGCTGCGCGTGCGGGTGGAAGACGGCGTGGCGGTCAGCGTGGAAGGCAACGCCGATGCCGCCGCCTGCACGCCCTCCGGCGGCAAGGCGTGCGTCAAGGCCTTCGGTCTGATCCAGAAAGTCTACAACCCGCATCGAGTGCTCACGCCGATGCGTCGCACCAATCCCCGCAAGGGACCCGACGAGGATCCGGGATTCGTGCCGATCGACTGGGACGAAGCGCTCGACGCGGTCGCCGAACGCATCCGCGCGGCGCGCGAGGCCGGCGGCACCGACGCTTCCGGCTACCCGCGCATCGCCGCCTCGTTCGGCGGCGGCGGAACGCCGACCTACTACATGGGCACCTTCCCCGCCTTGCTGTCGGCGTTCATGCCGGTCGACTTCAGCTTCGGCAGCGGGCAGGGCGTGAAGTGCTATCACTCCGAGCATCTTTATGGGGAATTCTGGCACCGCGCATTCACGGTTGCCCCGGACACCCCGAGCTGCGACTACATCCTCTCGTTCGGTTTCAACGTGGAGGCCTCGGGCGGCGTGTGCGGCGTCAGGCGACACGCCGAGGCGCGCGCGCGAGGGATCAAGCGCGTGCAAATCGAACCCCACCTGTCGATCACCGGCGCGTGCTCGGCCGAGTGGGTACCGATCCGCCCGAAGACCGACGCCGCCTTCCTGTTCGCGCTGATTCACGTGTTGCTGCACGAAAAGCGCGCCGGTCTCGACCTGCCATTCCTGAAATCGAGAACCAACGCGCCCTACCTGGTGGCGCCCGGCGGTTTCTACCTTCGCGACGCGGCCAGCGGCAAGCCGCTCGTCCTAGACCTGCTCTCGGGCCGGGCCGTGCCGTTCGACACGCCCGGCATCGACCCGGCGCTCACGGGACGCTTCACGGCGAGCGGTGTCGAGCACGGCGCCGACGATGACAATTGGTGTCACGAGTCGGTCCCGGTGCATCCCGCTTTCGAACGGTTGATCCGGCATGTCGCGCCGTACAGCCCGGAATGGGCCGGCGGCATCTGCGACGTCGAACCCGCCCTGATTCGCCGTATCGCCTGCGAGTTCCTCGAGCACGCACGCGTCGGCGAGACCGTGGAGATCGATGGCCGCACCATGCCTCGTCGCCCTGTCGCCGTGGTGTTGGGCAAGACCGTCAACAATGGCTGGGGCGGCTTCGATTGCTGTTGGGGTCGCACGGTATTGTCGTGCCTGGTCGGCGCGCTCGAGGTGCCCGGCGGCACGCTCGGCACCACGGTGCGGCTCAACCGGCCCGCGCACGATCGCAACCTGAGCGTGACGCCGGGGCCCGACGGCTTCATGGACTACCCCATGAACCCCACCGACGCGGGCAACTGGGTCGACAGGCCGGCGGTGCGCAACGCCAACCGGACGCTGGTGCCGCTGGTGGCGAACTCGCCGTGGAGCGTTGCGCTGGGACCGACGCACCTGGCGTGGATGCAGCAGAAACAGGCGTTCGACCACTGGCCCGAACCGACGCTGCCCGACCTGTGGTTCGTCTACCGCACGAATCCCGCCGTTTCCTTCTGGGACACCGCGCAGGTGTCGCAAACCGCGGCGCGCTTTCCCTTCACCGTGTGCTTTGCCTACACGCGCGACGAAACCAACCACATGGCCGACATCCTGCTGCCCGACTGCACGGATCTCGAGGGGCTGCAGCTGATCCGGGTCGGCGGTACCAAGTTCGTCGAGCAGTTCTGGGACCACCAGGGGTTCGCGCTCAGGCAGCCGGCGGTCGCGTCGCGGGGCGAGTCGCGCGACATGACCTGGATCGCCACCGAGCTGGCGCGTCGCAGCGGCGTGCTCGAAGCGTACAACCACGCCATCAACCGCGGCGCGGCGGGTGTCCCGTTGAAGTCCGGCCACGGCGATTTCAGCCTCGATCCCGGCGTGCCTCACGATGTCGAGACGATCTGGGACGCGGTCTGCCGCGCCGCGAGCGTGGAGATCAGCGACGGCGCCGACGACCACGGCCTCGAGCACTATCGCGAGCGCGGGTTTCGCGTGAAGCCGTTTCCCCGCATCAAGTGGTATCTCACGGCCGAGATGGAGGACCAGGGCCTCCGCTACGAGTTGCCCTACCAGGAGCGACTACTGCGCATCGGCGTCGAGCTGGGTCGGCGCCTGCACGCCAAGGGCGTCGGCTGGTGGGACGCCCAGCTCGAGGAGTACGAGGCCTTGCCGACGTGGAAAGACTTTCCGCGACTATGGGAAACGGCGCTCGCGAATCACTTCGGCGTGGACATCGCCGATTACCCGTTCTGGCTGGTCACCGCCCGCAGCATGCAGTACAGCTGGGGCAGCAACGCGGCCATCCAGGTGATTCACGAGGTGGCCGGCAACATCAGGGGGCACGGCGGACTGGTGATGAACGCGGGCCGTGCGCGCGGGCTCGGTCTTGCCGACGGCGACCGCGTCAGCATCCGTTCGCCGCTCGCCGAGACGCGCGGGATCGTCGTCACCAGCCAGGGCATTCGGCCCGACACGCTGCTCCTTGTCGGGCAGTTCGATCACTGGGCGACGCCGCTGGCGCGCGAGTTCGACATGCCGAGCATGAACGCGCACGTCCCGATGCTGCTCTCGCTCACCGACTCGACCGGGTCCGGCGCCGATCTCGCGCGGGTCGCCGTCTCGCGCCTGGAGGGTGCGTCGTGAGCCGTTACGTCATGGTCGCCGATCTCAATCGTTGCGTCGGTTGCCAGACGTGCACCGCCGCCTGCAAGCACGCCAACGCGACGCCGCCGGGGGTGCAGTGGCGGCGGGTGCTGGACGTCGAGTCGGGCGAATACCCCGACGTACGCCGAACCTTTCTGCCCGTCGGCTGCATGCATTGCGCGTCGCCACCGTGCATGGACGTGTGCCCGTCCACCGCCACGCGCCGCCGCGACGACGGTCTCGTGACCATCGACTACGACCTGTGCATCGGTTGCGGTTACTGCATGGTGGCGTGTCCGTACCAGGCGCGATTCAAGGTCGCGTCGCTTGCCGGTGCCTACGGCGACGCGCGCATGCCTCACGAGGAGGCGCGCGCTCATCCCGAACGGCTCAACGTCGCGCAGAAGTGCACGTTCTGCATCGACCGCATCGACGCCGGCCTGGCGGCGGGCCTGGTGCCGGGGGAGGATGCCGAGGCGACGCCGGCCTGCGTGAATGCGTGTATCGCCGACGCGCTGACGTTCGGAGACATCGAAAATCCCGACAGCCGGGTGTCGCGGTTGCTGCGCGACAACGAGAGCTTTCGCATGCACGAGGAGCTGGGCACGGACCCCGGCGTCTACTACCTGTGGGCGCCCGTGTCGTGAACGTCGTGCCGAAGCCGCAGGCGTACTGGGACACGAGGGCAGCCGGCAACTTCGCTCTCGGCGGCGCGGGCAGTGGCCTGATCGCGTTCGCCGGCGTGGCGGCGTCGCTCGGTATCGCCGCGCACGCCGCGACCCTGGCGGGCGCGACGCTGGTCGCCGCGGGTCTTGTCCTGGTCTGGCTCGAGATCGGCCGTCCGGCGCGCTTCCTCAACGTCTTTCGCAATCCGCGCACGTCGTGGATGTCGCGCGAGGCGTGGGCCGCCGTGTTGCTGCTGCCGCTGGCGGCGGCCGGCGCGGCGGGTAGCGCGCCGGCGACGATCGCCGCCGCACTTGTCGCCGTCGTGTTTCTCTATTCGCAGGCACGCATCCTCGAGTCGGCGCGCGGCATCCCCGCCTGGAGACAGGCCGCCACCGTGCCGTTGGTGGTCGTTGCCGGCGCGACCGAAGGTTGCGCGCTGTTCGTCATTCTCTCGGCGATCGGCGTGGTCGCAAGCGGTCCCTGGCCGGCGGCCGGGTACGCGGCCGTCGCCACCGTGCTCGTCGCGCGCTGCGTCGCGTGGCGCAGCTGGATGGTACGCCTCGAGACGCATGCGCCGGGCGGCTCGTCGGCCGTGATGAAGCGCTTCGAGCCCGCATTCCTTGCCGGCGGTCATGTCTTGCCCGCGGTGGTCGCGGGCGTCGCATGGTTCGTGCCGTCGATCTCGGACGATCTCCTGGTGCTGGCGGGACTCCTGGTCGTGCTGTCCGGCTGGGCGCTGAAGCTGCGACTGGTCGTATCGGCCGGGCACACCCAGGGCTTCGCCCTCGCGCACGCTCCGGCGCGCGGCGGCGGACTCGCGGGCCCCGGCGCGCGTCCGGGCTGGAACCCGGCGTCCGGGGGCGATCGGCCGGCGCCGGAACGAATCGAGCAACCGGAGGCGGACAACGCAATCGTCCGCCGGGAGCGAACATGATGAGCACCGTGGAAGAACGTGTCGAGAAACTCGTCGGGCGGTTGTCCCCGGAGCCCCGGTACGACACCCAGGGGGCGGTCCTGTTCGTCGACCTCGGCGGGCGCGCGGTGCGGCGTGCCTGGCTGCCCCTCGACGTGGTCAACACTTTTCTCGGCGGGCGTGGCGCCAACATGTACCTGCTCTACAACCTCATGGACGAGTCGCGCGACGCACTCGATCCGGGCAACCCGCTGATCTTCGGCGCCGGCGTCCTCACCGGCTATACCTCCGCCGCGGCGCGCGCCAACGTCACGAGCCTGTCCCCGGACAGCGACGCCATTCTCGACAGCAACGCCGGTGATTACTTCCCGGCCTACATGCGCCTGCACGGCATCGACCATATCGTTCTCTACGGTAGGCACGCGCAATGGACGTTGCTCGAGATCGAGGACGACGAGTTGCGTTTTCACGATGCCACGCGATGGTGCGGCATGAACAACATCGCCTTCACGCGGGCCGTCGAGGCACGTTTCGGCCTGACCGAACGGCGCGACATGGCCATGGCGCGGATTACCGGCGCCGGCGAAAACCAGGTGTTGTGCGCCGGCATCATGGGCGGCCCCAAGGCGATCTGGGCGCGGGGCGGAGGCGGCGCCAAGATGGGCGCGCACCGGCTCAAGGCGATCATGATACGCGGCAAGCCCGGAAGATCGGCGATATCGCCGCACTTCAAGGCGGTCAACAAGGCGCTGGGCCGGAAGATCACCGGATCGAGCGTGATTCGCAACGCGCTCAAGACCGTGGGCACGCCCTTTCTCTACAAGCCGAGCCGGGTTCTCGGCGCGATGGGGGCATTGAACAATCAGCAGACCACCTGGAAGGCGTCCCTCGACGCCGACAACTTCGATGTCTATCGCACCGGTATGGACGGCTGCTACAAGTGCCCGGTGCACTGCCGGCCGCTGAACGACATGACACCGGGCGCCGAGGGCGGTTACGGGTCGCACGCGCTCAAGGGCCTCGAGGGCAACGCCAGCTACGACGTTTCGCAGGCGCAAGTCGAGCACGCCGGGGCTCGGGATTACCATGGGCTGCGCGGTGACGACACCTTCGACGGCTACGACCGCGGCGACGGTCCGGAGTACGTGACGCTGGGCAAGTTCGGGCCGGCCATCGGCGTCGAGCGCCCGGAGCACGTGCTCAGGTTGAACAACATCCTGAACGACCTCGGTCTCGATTCATCGAGCACGGGCGGGGCGATTGCCTGGGCCATGGAGCTGTTCCAGCGCGGCGTGATCGACGAAACCCACACCGGCGGCATGTCGCTGCGATGGGGAGACCACGCCGCCGTGGAAAAGCTGCTGTTCATGACCGCGAGGCGCGAGGGCTTCGGCAACGTCATCGCCGATTCGGCGCGAGCGGTGCAGCGAGGCCACTATCCCGCCTCGGCGCTGGAGTACCGCATGGCGGTGAAGGGATTGTTTCAGTCCGATCCCCACGACAGCCGCATACTCAAGGCATTCGCGCTCGGACTGGCCGTGGCGACGCGCGGCATGGACCACCTTCGCAATCGCGTCACGCTCGAGATCAACGCGCGCATCAACGACGACGAGGCTTTCAAGACCGCGCTCTACGGCGGCAAGGTGTCGGCGCGTCCCAACGCCTACGAGGGCAAGGAACTGGCGGTGCGTCGCTGCGAGGATACGTTCGCGGTCGGCGACGCGGTGGGCATGTGCCGTTTCGACACCAAGTTGTTCAATTCGCCGACGCTGCCGGGGTGCGACGACTTCTCGGCGCACCTCGAGGCGCTGACGGGGCTTGCATTCGAGGTCGACGATCTGTTGGAGATCGGGCGCAACATCACCGCCCTGGAGCGCTTGATCAACGCCCGGCTGGGCCTGACGGCCGCGGACGACACGTTGCCGAGCCGTTGGTTCGACGAGCCCTGCCGGGCCGGTCCATTCGCCGGCGAGCTGATCGACCGCGAGGCATTCGAAGCCATGAAGCAACGGTTCTATCGCGTGTCGGGACTGGACGACGACGGCCTGCCGACATCCGCCTGGCGACGGCGCCTCCTGCGCACGACCACCGGGTTCGCGGTCCGCGTGACGCTGCCGCCGGCGCTCGGCGCGCGCGAGATCATCGTGGACACGGAGGTGACCGCGCTGGCGCAACTGCGCGAGGAGATCGCGCGCCGGTCGCCGGCGGCGAGGGAGGCACTTTCGGACATGAGCCTGGCCTTCGCGGTAAACGGTGAACTCGTGGTGACGGGCGAGCGGGATTTCGTCGTCCGCGACGGCGACGCGATAATCCTCGTGCCGGCATTGTCCGGTGGATGACTTCGCTCGCCGGATCGGACGAGATTGCGCTCGAGAGGTCGTGAAGCTATGTTAGCGCCGTCAATCCCAGCCGTGATTTTACCGATGACCGACCGTGCCGAGGCCCGCACCGATGGCGATCAAACAGACCAGGTCGCGGCCGAGCTCATGCGCGGCGTCGGCGCGCAGGTGCGCACCGCCCGTTCGCGCCGCGGTTTGACGCGAAAGAATCTCGCCTATCACTCGGGCGTGTCGGAACGCTACCTGGCGCGCGTGGAGTCCGGCGAGGCCAACATTTCGGTGGTGCTGCTCTCCCAGTTGGCGCGGGCGCTCGACGTGCCGATCCTGTCGCTGATGCCCGGCGAGCTCGAGGCCGAATCCCGGCACGCGCCGCTCGACGGCCTGCTGCGAAACCTCGACGAGCAGCAGAAGGAACGAGCGTACCGCCTGCTGAAAAAGGAATTCGGCGACGCCGGCTCCGAACGCCGGGGCGTGGCGCTCGTGGGCCTGCGCGGCGCCGGGAAATCGACGCTCGGCACCCGAATTGCCCGACGTCTCAAGGTACCCTTCGTTCGCCTCGACGAGGTGATCGCGCAGACATCCGGACTGGAGCTCGGCGAGCTGATCTCGCTGGTGGGACAGAGGGAATATCGTCGCTATGAGCAAGAGGCGCTGCGATCCACCATCGACGATTATCGATACGTCGTGGTAGAGGCGGGCGGCAGTCTCGTATCCGAGAAGGAAACGTACGACCTGTTGCGCACGAACTATTTCACGGTGTGGGTTCGCGCATCGCCCGAGGAGCATCTCGAGCGTGTCCGGAGCCAGGGCGACGTGCGGCCGATGAAAAGCAGTCGCCGGCCGCTCGAGGACTTGAAGCTGATTCTGAAGGACCGGTCGGCCGACTACCGACTCGCCGACTACCAACTGAAGACCACGAACCGCAACATCGACGATTGCGTGAAGGAACTCGTCGAGGTGGTAGGACGGTATCTGCGTCCTTGAAACGGAACGGGACCCGGCGCCACGGTAGCGCCGCGATCCGCGTCGGTTTTTTCGTTAGTTGCAAATGTAGCTAACACGAGCGTCGTATCCCGGGCAGTTGGCGTACCCGGACGGCAGGTTTCTCAACCACGAAGACCGGTTGGCGAGCATCGGGTTCGCACGAGACCGGGGGAGTGAGCCATGTCAAGAGCAATCGCAAGAAACAGCATCGTCGCCGCGGCCGTGGCGCTGTCCTTCACGGGCACCGTTCATGGCGCCGAGACCATCAAGATCGGCGCCTTCCTGTCGGTCACGGGTCCGGCCTCGTTTCTCGGCGACCCGGAGATGAAGACGCTGGAACTGTACGTCGACAAGATCAACGAGGCGGGCGGCGTGCTCGACAAGCAGCTCGAACTCGTCGCTTACGACGACGGTACCGATCCGAAAAAGGCGGTCAGTTTCGTCAAGCGTCTGATTCACGAGGACAAGGTCGATGTCATCGTCGGCGGCACCACCACCGGCAATACCATGGCGGCCATCCAGGACGTGGAGCGCGCGGGCATTCCGTTCATCTCTCTCGGCGGCGCCAGCGTGATCACCGAGCCCGTCAAGAAATGGGTATTCAAGACCCCGCACACCGACCGCCTCGCGGTACGCAAGGTCTACGAGGACATGGCATCGCGCGACATCGACACGATCGGCCTGATCTCCGGCAGCGGCGGTTTCGACAAGTCCTGTCGCCAGAACGCGGTCGATCTCGCCGGCGAGATGGGCGTCACCATCGTTGCCGACGAGACTCGTGGCCAGGGCGATACCGACGTTACGCCCC
>JAUIEZ010000099.1 GCA_030429665.1 Gammaproteobacteria bacterium
CAGCTCACCAAGATCAAGAACGCAGACGGCGGGCAGGCGGTGCTGACATGCGGCTTCGGCGCCGAGGAGGTCGTGGTGGCGAAGAACTTCGCCCAGCTCGGCATCGACGTGCCGCTGTACGCCAGCCATGGCGTGGCGTCGTCCAGCTACATCGCCGGTGCCGGCGGCGCGGCCGAGGGTGTTCGCCTGCCCGCGGCGGCGGTCCTGGTGGCCGAGCAACTGCCCGACGACCATCCGCAGAAAGCGGTCGGCCTCGCCTACCGGGAAGCCTTCAGCGCAGCGTACAACGAGCCGATCTCGACCTTCGGCGGTCACGCCTACGACGGGTTGTTCCTCGCCGTGGAGGCAATCAAGCGTGCCGGGTCCACCGATCCTGAACGAGTGCGCGCGGAGATCGAGAACACGAAGAACTTCGTCGGCGTCGACGGCATATTCAACATGTCGGAAACGGACCATCTCGGGCTCGACTCGGCGTCGTTCCAGATGGTCGAGATCAAGAACGGCGACTGGCAGTTGCTGGAATAGGTCGCTGAACCCCGGTCTCCGTGCGGCGGCCGGGGTCAGACCATGTCGGCGGAACTACTGCAGTTCATATTCTCCGGCCTGACCGCGGGCGCGATCTACGCGCTCGTGGGGCTTGGCTTTTCCATCATTTACAACGCCAGCCAGGTGATCAACTTCGCCCAGGGCGAGTTCGTGATGATCGGCGGCATGGCGACGGTCTCGTTGCTGGCCGCCGGGCTGCCCATGCCGGTGGCCATCGCCCTCGCGGTGGTGGCGACCGTGGCCGTGGGGATCGCGCTGGAGAAGCTCGCCATCGAGCCGGCGCGCGGCGCGTCGATCGTTACGCTCATCATCATCACCATCGGCGCCTCGATCTTCCTGCGCGGCCTGGCGCAGGTCGTGTGGGACAGGAACTTCCATTCCATGCCGCCGTTCACGGGCGACACGCCGATCAACATCGGCGGCGCGTCGGTGGTGCCGCAGAGCCTGTGGGTGCTCGGCTGCACGGTGGCCATCGTCGCCGCGTTGTGGGCCTTCTTCAATCGCACGCGATTCGGCAAGGCCATTCTCGCGACCTCCTACAACAGCGACATCGCGCGATTGATGGGTATCAACGTGCGCTTCGTGCTGCTTTTCAGCTTCGCCCTGGCGGCCTTGTTGGGTGCCATCGCCGGGGTGTTGATCACGCCGATCATATTGACCAACTACCAGGTCGGCGTGCTGCTGGGGCTGAAGGGGTTCAGCGCGGCCATCGTCGGCGGTCTCGGCAATCCCATGGGAGCGATCGCGGGCGGCTTCGTGGTCGGCATCGCCGAGTCGATCACGGCGGGATACGTATCCTCGGATTACAAGGATGCCGTCGCGTTCGTGATCATACTGCTGGTGCTGTTCTTCCGGCCGCAAGGCCTGTTCGGCCGCCGGGGCGCGGAGCGCGTATGAGAAGACTCTCCCAGGCGCGTACCGGCGGACTGTTGTCCCTGGTCATCGTCATCGTGTTGCTGCCGCTCGCGCTCGACAACATCTATCACTACGACATCGTCATTCGCATCGGCATCAACGCGATCGTGTGCGTCGGCCTGAATCTTTTCATCGGCTATGCCGGCCAGATCAGTCTCGGACATGCCGGCTTCTTTGCCCTCGGCGCATACGGCTCGGCGATCCTGACCGGCCACTATTCCTGGCCGGCATGGTTCGCATTGCCGGCGTCCGCGGCGGCCGTGGGCATGATCGCCTTCGTGGTGGCGCGCCCGATCCTTCGCCTCAAGGGCCATTATCTCGCCATGGGCACGTTGGGTATGGGAATCATCGTCTTCATCGTCATTACCCAGGAGGTGGCCTTGACGGGCGGCCCGGACGGCATGCCGGTCCCGCCGCTGACAATCGCCGGCACCGAGATCTACAGCGAAACCACCTGGTACTGGATCATCGCCACGGTGCTGGTGGCGACGGTGTGGCTGGCCCTGAATATCGTCGATTCCCCGATCGGCCGCGCCCTTCGCGCCATTCACGGTTCGGAGCCGGCATCGTCCGTGATGGGCATCAACGTCGCGCGCTACAAGGCCATGGTGTTCGTGATCTCGGCTGTCATCGCGAGCGTCGCCGGCAGCCTGTTCACCCACTACTCGGGCTTCATCACGCCGAGCGAAGCCGGCTTCCTGCATTCCGTCGAGCTGGTGACCATGGTGGTTCTCGGCGGCATGGCCTCGACCTTCGGCGCGGTCGTCGGCGCCGGCCTGCTCACGGCGCTGCCGCAGTTGCTGGCGACACTGCGCGACTACGAGATGCTGGTGTTCGGCGCCGTGCTGATGGGCACGATGATCTTCATGCCCCACGGCCTGGTACCCACCATCGCAGCGATGTTCCAGCGCTGGAGACGGAAGTGAGCCTGCTCGAGGTCGACGGACTGACCAAGTCGTTCGGCGGCCTGAGCGCCATCGAATCGCTGGCCTTCAACGTCGCCGAAGGGCAAATTCACTCGATCATCGGACCCAACGGCGCCGGAAAGACCACGTTGTTCAACATGATCAGCGGGCTCTATTCGCCAAGCGCCGGACGCATTCGGTACTCGGGTCGCGACGTCACCGGCGCCGCCCCGCACATGCTGGCGGCGGCCGGTATTTCGAGGACTTTCCAGAACTTGCAGGTCTTCTTCAACATGTCCGCGATCGAGAACGTCATGGTGGGCCGGCACCTTCACGAGAATCGCAACCTGTTCGCGACACTCGTCCGGCTGCCGGCGATCGCGCGCGGCAACGCCGAGGCCAGGGAGCGGGCCGCGGACTTGATGTCGTACGTCGGTCTCGGCGCATACGTCCGGGTGGATCCGGGGTCCATGCCCTACGGCGCGCTCAAGCGGCTCGAGATCGCCCGGGCGCTGGCGGCGCAACCCCGCCTCCTGCTCCTCGACGAGCCGGCGGCGGGCCTCAACCCGCGCGAGACCGGGGAGATCGACCAGCTGATCCAGAAGGTCAAGGACAGCGGCGTGACGGTCGTCCTCGTCGAGCACGACATGAAACTCGTGATGAATATTTCCGACCGTATCCTGGTATTGAACTACGGCAGAAAACTGGCGGAAGGAGACAGCGACGAAGTGCGCCGCAACCCCGAAGTGGTCGCCGCCTACCTGGGAGCCGGCTCGTGAGCGTCGCCACGGCCGCGTCCGCGAACGGTAAAACGCCCGTTCTCGAGGTTTCGGGGCTTTGCACCCACTATGGACGTATCCAGGCGCTCTTCGGCATCGACCTGCAGGTGGCGCAGGGAGAACTCGTCGCGCTCGTCGGCGCCAACGGTGCGGGCAAGACGACGCTGTTGCGCACGATTAGCGGGCTCCAGCCCGCGAGCGCCGGCACGATCCGGTTCCTGGGCGAGGATCTCGCGTCGGTTGCCGCGGAGCGCCGCGTGCGCAAGGGTATCGTGCAGGTTCCGGAAGGCCGCCAGGTTTTCGGGCCGATGTCGGTCGAGGACAACCTGCGTCTCGGGGCTTACACGCGCAGCCCCGGGGAGGTCGAGGACGGCCTGCAGCGAATGTACGCGATGTTTCCCGTTCTCAAGGAAAGACGACGCCTCGCCGCCGGAACGCTTTCCGGCGGCCAGCAGCAGATGCTGGCCATTGCTCGCGCATTGATGGCCCGGCCGCGCCTGCTGCTGCTCGACGAGCCGAGCATGGGCCTGGCACCGCTGCTGATCGAGGAGGTCTTCGAGACGGTGAGGATGCTCCGCGAAGAGCTGATCACGATCTTCCTCGTGGAGCAGAATGCACACAAGGCCCTATCGGTTGCCGACCGCGGTTATGTCATCGAGACCGGCCGGATCGTGCTCGGCGATTCCGGCCCCGCTCTGCTGGGCAATGCGCAAGTGCAGGCCGCGTACCTCGGCGTGTAGCGACGATCGCCTGGCGCGAGCCGGAACCGATGACGGGCCGGCGAAGGTCTAGGCCGGATTCTCTCCCGACTGGCGCAGCGGGTAGTGAAACGTCGACAGCAGCGAAATCTCGTCGCTCCGGCAGCTGTGGGCCAGGTCCTCGAGATTACGTCGGTCGAGAATGGCGACGTGGCTGCCGCGGATCGATACCAGCCCGGCGTTGGTCAGGCTGCGGAATATTCTCGACAGCGTTTCCGGTTTGATCGACAGGCGGGAGGCGAGTACCTGCTTGGGCAAGGGGAGATCGAACGCGTCCGCGCCTTGGCCGGCGGTCTGAAGAAAGTAGGCCGCCACGCGACACGTGCCGTTGTTCAGGCTCAGATCGTTGATCTCCCGCAGCAGCCCATGCAGCCTGACGCTGAGATCCGCGGCCAGCAGTAGGCAGGTGTCCACGGATTCGCGCAACATGGCGACGAAATCCCTGGCGTCGACGCTGATCAGTTCCGAGGCCTTGAGCGCCTGCGCGCTAACCGGGTAGGTCGGTTTTTCGAGAAACATTAGCGCTTCGGCGAAGGTGGCGCCCGGGGTGATAACCTCGATGACTTTCTCGTCCCCGTCGGGAGAGAGCCGGAAGAGCTTGATCTGGCCGGAGAGCACCAGGTAGAAGCGGTCAGCCGAATCCTGCTGCTCGAACAGGGTTTCGCCTTCGCTCAGCCGCACCCGTGTGGCGTGCGCCGCGACGCGCTGCAGTTGCTCCGGGCTGAGACGCCGGAACAGCATGCCCTTGCCCAGGTCCGGGACGATATCGTGCTTTGACAATGGCGCGAACTCTAAACAATGGCGGTCAAGCTTAACAGAAAGAGTGCTCGCGACGCAGCGCGAAGCTTAGGCGTCGATGGCTGCTGTCGCGACCTGCCCGGCGCCGACGGGATGTGCGCAACGGTGGGGTCTCGCGTCGGCCGTGGTCGAGTCGTTCAAGCCGGGACGATGTTCTCCAGCCCGAGCACGAGGTCGAATGACGCCTTCAGCACGCCGCTTGCGGAATCGGGCTCGAACCGGGTCGAGGCCGCCCGGCGGCCGGCGTCGGACAACCGGTTGAACAGGAAGTCCCGCTGGTTGCGAGGCTCGCCCTCGATGTATAGCTGGGTAACCAGGCTGCCGTGGTCGGGGACCTTTACGAGGTAATGAATGTGCGGCGTGCGGCCCGGGTAGGGTACCGGCTTGATGGTGAGAAAACGGTAACTGCCGTCGGCGCCGGTGACCGTGTGTCCGAAACCCTGAAAGCCCGGGTCCATGTCGCGTGAAGCCCGCTCCGACGAGTGCCGGTAACGGCCGTTGGCGTCACACTGCCAGATTTCCACCAGCGCGCCGGGAATCGCCCGGCCGTCGGCGTCCAGCACCCGGCCGGCGAGTTCGGTGATCTCGCCGCGGGCGGGCGATTCGACGCCGCGCACGCGGGTCAGGTTCGCGTCGTCGTCGACGGGGCGGACGTCGGGATAGAAAGGGCCGGCGGTCTGGCGCGGCGTCAACGTGGCCGAGTATGCGCCGGACCAGGCGAGCGTGGCGAGTGCGCTGCCGCCGGCCAGTATTCGTCGCCGCGTACGGTTCGTTGTCATGGTCGAATCTCCCGTAGCAGTCGTCATCGGGCATCGCGCGCCGTCGAAACTCGGCGCATCGCCGCCCAGGCAATATAATCGACCCGGTTCAATACCTCGCTTAAGGAAGCTTAATGGCGCACGCGCAACAGGAACAGTACGACCTGGTCGTGATCGGCTCCGGGCCCGCCGGCGAGCGGGCGGCGTCCCAGGCCGCGTACTTCGGGTTCACGGTGGCCCTGGTGGAAAAAGCCGCCGAGCCCGGCGGCGCCGGGATCAATACCGGCACCATTCCCTCCAAGACGCTGCGCGAGTCGGCCTTGTACCTGTCCGGCGCCCAGAGCCGGGGCCTGCACGGCGTCAACCTGCTGGTCAAGCGCGACGTGAACGCCGACGACTTCATGTACCGCGAGCGCTACGTGGTCGGCCGCCAGCGCGAGCGCTTTCACTGGAATATCGACCGCCACCGCATCGACTACGTGCACGGCCACGCGCGCATCGAGACGCCCCGGCTGGTCAAGGTCCAGACGGACGAGGGATTCCGCGACCTGGCGACGCGCGTCATCATCGTGGCCACCGGCAGCACCCCGCGCCATCCCGACTACCTTCCATTCGACGATCCCTGGGTCTACGACAGCGACAGCATCCTGCAAATGCATGCCTTGCCGCGCTCGATGGCCTGCATCGGCGCCGGCGTGATCGGCTGCGAATACGCCACCTTCATCGCCGCGATGGGTATCCGCGTCGTGTTGATCAACAGTGGCGACACGCTGCTGCCGTTTCTGGACAGCGAGCTGTCCGAGCGCCTGCTCGAGGAGATGGGCCAGGAAAACATCCAGGTGCTCTCGAACGAGCGCGTGCAGTCGGTCACGCGCGTCAATGCCTCGGCGCTGCGCGTGGTGTTGACCTCGGGCGCGGACTTCGAGGTGCAAAGCGTACTGTTCGCCGCCGGCCGCCGCCCGGCCACCGGCGACCTGGGTCTGGCCGAGACCGGCGTCGAGCTCGATGCCAAGGGCTACGTCAAGGTGGACGAGAACTATTGCACCAGCGTCCCCGGCATCTATGCCATCGGCGACGTGATCGGTTTCCCGGCGCTCGCCAGCACCGCCATGGACCAGGGCCGGCGCGCGGCCTGCCATGCCTTCGGGTTCGATTTTCGTAACAAGGTCGAACGGTTGCTACCGCTGGGGATTTACACGGTGCCGTCGATCTCGACGGTCGGCGAGACCGAGCAGAGCGCGCGGGACAAGGGCATACCCTGCGCGGTGGGGCGTGCGAGCTACGGCAACAATCCGCGCAGCCAAATCATCGGCGACGAGCACGGCTTCATCAAGCTCGTGTTCTGCCCGGATTCGTTCCGGCTGCTCGGGGTGCACATTATCGGCGAGCGCTCCACGGAGCTGATTCACCTGGGCGCGGCGGTGATCCAGTTCGGCGGCGCCATCGACTACTTCATCCAGTCCGTGTTCAATCACCCGACGCTCTCGGAGATCTACAAGTACGCCGCCTACGACGGCTTGCGCAGCCTGCCCAAGCACGTGCAGCGAAAGGTGTGGCGCAAGATCGACTGAGCGTTAACGATCCCGCGCGGGAACATTACGACCGTGCAAGACTTCGCGAGGCCGCCGCGGATGCCTGTTGAATCCGGTACGCCGCGCGGTCTATCGTGGAGATTCGGGGAGCACCGACAACTTCCAAAGCTATCCCCGGAGGAGCAATGACCATGAGACGTTCCCGCTTCCTTGAGATTTCCCTCGCCATCGCGACCGCCGGCTTGTTCGCCGCCGGTTCGGGCGTCGCCGGCACCGAGGACGTGGTGAAGGTCACGCCGCTCGGCAGTCACGACGGCGAATTCTGCCTCTTCGACCGGGCCATGGTTCTCGAGGACCCTGACGGCACGCGCCTGCTGTTCGACGCCGGGCGCACCGTCGCCGGGGCCGACGACCCGCGCCTGGGTGACATTGACGTGGTGCTGGTCAGTCACATGCACGGCGATCACGTCGGCGACCGCCGCATACCCGCGTCCAACGCGGGTGAGTGCGGCAAGCCGGACGTTTCCGTGGGCACGACGCCGAATACCAACAGCATCGACATCGTCATGGCCAAGAACGCGCAGATCGTTACCGGCAGTGACATGGCGCAGTTTTTCGGTACCAAGCTCAAATCGCTGGGAGGCGACGCCGGACTGTCGAAGCTGGTTCGTTTCGGCGCATCCTACAAGGTCGGCGGCGTGTCCATCGCCACCGTTCCCGCGGTTCACACGAACGGTGTCAGTCCGGCATTCATCGGCGGAAAGCTTGGTGAACTGCTCGAGGCGGCCGGACTGCAAATCGCCGCCGGGCCGGCCACAAGCTACGTGCTGAAGTTCTCGAACGGGCTCGTCGTATTCCTCTCCGGCGATACCGGGATAACCGCAGAACAGGACGCGGTGGTTCGCGGTCACTATGGCGCCAAGCTGGCGGTCATGAACATCGGCAACACGTTCACGACCGGCCCACTCGAGGCCGCGTACGTCGTCAACGAATTGATCCGGCCGAACGCGGTGATCGCCTCCCATGCCAACGAACGGGCCACGGAAGGCGGCGAGATGATCGATGGCACCAAAACAGCATCCTTCGTGGATGCGGCCAGCATGCCGGTACACCTGCCCCTGAGCGGACGCACCATGGCATTCAATGCCGACGGCGATTGCGCATCGGGTTGTTGAGCGACCCGCGAGGCTGGCCGCCGGCCGAGCCGCCACCGCGCTGCGCCGTATCGGCCTGAATCCGTCGACCGGAGCGAACCTACGCGGTTCGTTCGGTGGTCGCGTCCGCCTTGCCGCGGCGGGGCGCGCGACGCGCGTCGATGGCCGGCGAGACCAGGACGTGGAAGCAAAGCAGCGCGTAGACGCCGCTCAGGATGTAATACGTCTCGTCGTGCGAGCCGCCGTTTCGCAACAGCATCACCACGCCGACGGTCAGGCAGACGTGGACGAGGAGTACCCGCGGCGCCACGTGCAGGGCGAGGAACAGCGAACACGGCAGTACGGTCCACGAGGCGGCGGCGAAAAAGGAATCGAGGGGCGCGCCGTCCAGCGGCGGAATCGCGTCGGTCAACAGTCTTGCGAAGCTCTGTACCTGGCCGATGGACAGCAGCAGGAACAGCGGCACGCCGGCCAGCCAGGCGATACGGCCACCGTCCGCGTAGCGATGCATGCAGTGGAACGCGTTCAGCACGAACACGAACATCGGGAACCACAACACCGGGTTGCCCAGGCGCGCGTCGACCAGGTGCGGCATCCAGAGTATGGCCACGCTCAGGTGCAGGGCCAGCGCGACATAGAGCCATTCGCGTATGCCCCACAGCCCCTGCGGGTCCACCACCACCGTCACGCGGCGCAGTGTCATTCGCCGGGCTCTCGCGGTGGCCAGGACGCCGGCGAGAATCAGGAGAAACTCGGCGAGTTGCTCCATGCCTTCCTCGACCAGTAACTGAATGTATCCCGGGACGACGTCCAGCAACTGCCGCGAGTTGATCAGGTGCTCCATCGCCGCGACGCCGGCGAACAACGACAGGCTGACGATGAACAGCAGTCCGCTTGCGCGGTGGCGGCCGGTGCGAAGGCATCGCGTGATGGCGAACACGAACCCGCCGGCCAGCAGCACGCCGAAAGGCAGCAACGCCCACCATCCGCCGGCCAGCGCGACGCGCTCGTGCAGCGAGCCGACCTCGTCCAGCGACAGCGCGAGCACGACCAACGCCAATACGATCCACATGGCCCGATCGGCGAGGCGTAGTGTGTTATCGCTGCCGAGGCGAAAGAAAAGCATTCCGGCAACGATGAGGCAGAAACCGGACCACCACGCGGCGACGTTGTTCTCCTGCAACAGGCTGAACTCGTGAGCGATGGATACATCGAAGTAGGCGGCATTGAAGCCGATCCAGTACACCACGGCGAGTAGCGCGATGTTGATGCCCGCCACCCACCACCACCACGCGGCGCCGGGCATCGTCTCCGGGGCCTCGGTCGTCATGCCGGCTGCGGGCGGTGCGCCGCCCGCGCGAACGGTGCCAGCATGACGCACATCCACCAGATGATCTGCCAGTACACGATCGCACGCAGCGCGTTGCCGCGTCCGGCCGGGGATCTCGCGCGTTCGTCGTAGCCGGTATCGACGGGAATCGACAGCCAGACGTGATTGTCCACGGGACCGATGACCAGTTCGCCGTCGTGCACGGCCAGTCGACCCGAATTTTCGCCGGTATACTCCGTCACGGCCTCCATGCGCTCGCCGGCAAGCGATTCGACCAGGCGGTCGTCGAAGCCGATCCGGTTAAGGAGTTCGATCTCGAGAATGCGGAACCCCGTGGGAATCAGCGGCCTCAACAGTAACTCCACCTCGCCGGCGAGGTGTCCCGCGACCGGGGAGGGCAGGTGAACCTGCTGGGGGACGTGAGCCGGCATGTCGTCCACGTGGTGGAAATATTCGTTGCGCAGCGTGCCGATGTAGTCGTCCCCGTCCCGCTCGTACAGGCCGATATGCGTCGGTTGCTGGATTCGCTCCATGGTGATGCGGATGCCGTTCACGTGCGGCACCGCGAGGAGGATGGCTGCCACGATCGCGGCGTTGTTCGCCAGCGCGGCGGCGTCGACCTGCCAGTCGCCGCGTTGGTACAGCAGCGCCTGGAATCTCGAGGCGATGACGCAGAAGGCGCCGAACAGCAGGACGTTGTTGTAAATGCTGTAGTGTCGCAGGAGGACGTACAGCATCACGAGGTTGACAAGCACCGGCACCATCCAGGCGCGTGCAGGCAGCCAGGGAAAACACGGCGGACGCAGGGAGAGCAGGGCCGTGGGCAGGACCGCGGCGGAAACCATCGATGCGAGATAGAGTGCCTCGCGGAATCCTTCCACGGGATAAAAGGCGAATGCGGCGGCGATCGAGGCGGCGAGCACGACCGCCCGTTCGGCGATCCTCGCCGGATCGACGCGATGGGAATGCCGTGTCACAGCGGTGTGTCGTCGAGTCGTCCGGTTGGCGGCGGATTGTATCAAACGGGAAACGTTTCACCGCGCACCGCGTCCGGTTGCGCCGGCAGATTCATCCCGGTCGGAATACTATCCGCGCAGGATGTCGAGGTAGCGTCTCAGCGCGTCCTCGAAGCCGTAATCGAACGATTCCACGGTGATGGCGTGTCCAATGGAAACTTCCAGCACGTCGGGAACCCGCGCCAGGAACGGACCGAGATTGAGCAGATTGAGGTCGTGCCCGGCGTTGACGCCCAATGACAACGCGGTCGCGCGCTCGGCGGCGGCAGCGAAACGTTCCAGCTCCGCCCTGGCATTACCGTTCTTGAAGGCGCGCGCATAGGACTCGGTGTACAACTCGATGCGCTGGGCGCCGGTTTCCGGCACGCGTTCGATCTGGGCGACATCGGGATCCATGAACAGGCTCACGCGAATGCCGGCGTTCGCAAGGACGGCGATAGCCGCCACGAGCGCCGCGTTGTCGCCGTCGAGGCGCCAGCCGTGGTCCGAGGTCAGTTGCGCGGGATCGTCGGGCACCAGGGTGCACTGGTCGGGCCGGGCGTCAAGCACCAGCTCGAGGAATGCCGGCGTGGGATTACCCTCGATGTTGTACTCGATGTCGGGATACGTCGCGCACAGGTCGGCGAGGACCGGCACGTCGTCGAAGCGGATGTGACGCTGATCCGGTCGCGGGTGCACGGTCAGGCCGTGGGCGCCCGCAGCCAGGGCGCGTCGCGCCATCTGCAGCAGGTTGGGGTAGTCGGTGCCGCGCGCGTTTCGAAGCAGTGCGATCTTGTTGAGATTGACGCTCAGCCTTGTCATGGTGATCGATATGGGGTGCGGTGTGGGCCGCTGGATTATCGAAAGGCGGGGCGAACATTGCAATGGCGGCGGCTCCGGTCGTGGGATTCGCCGCCCCGACTCAAGGGTGTGACAGCAGCAAGCCGCCGATCAGCGCCTCCAGCGCGGTCCGGTAGTCGGCGCTATCGGCGCCCGCCTCGATCTCCAGTGCCGCGCGGTCGAATGCCGCGGACAATACCGCGGCAACCGCGTTCGCCGGCAGCGGGGGAAGCTCACCTTGCTCGATGCCCTGGGCAAGTCCCCGCCGCAGCGTGCCGCCGGCATGGGCTTTGTCGATCTCGTCCATGACGGTCCTGCCCAAGACCGCGGGGCCGTCGAGTAACAGCAGCCGCGTGCGTCCGGGCAGAGACATGGCCGCGAAATACGCGTCGGCGCCGCGCAGCAGGGCGTCTCGAACACTGGATTGCGGGACCGCTGCCTCGTCGATCCGGCGCGCGACCGCCGCCGATTCGGTCTCCACGACCGCGCGGAACAGCGCCCGCTTGTCCGCGAAGTGGTGGTAGAGCGCGCCGCGGGTAACGCCGGCCGCGGCGACGATCTCCGGCGTGCTGGTGGCGGCATAACCGGCGGCGATGAACAAGCGGCGCGCGGCGTCGACGAGAGCGGCGCGCGTCGCCTCGCTGCGTTGGCGATTACTGCGACGTTCGGATTTTAATTGCATGCATGCAGCCTGTATGTATAATAGCCGTCAACATACAGACTGTATGTCAATTTCAACCGAGAACCAAGCCATGAAGACGAGCAGCTACTACCCGGTGATCATGACCGCAGACGTCGCCGGGACCGCGAAGTTCTACATCGACCACTTTCGTTTCCGCGCGTTGTTCGACAGCGACTGGTACGTCCACCTCCAATCGATCGAGGATCCGGGCGTGAACCTCGCCGTGCTGGACGGAGACCACGAAACGATTCCGGCCGTCGCCAGGGGGGCCGCGTCCGGCGTGATCCTGAATTTCGAGGTGGACGATGTCGACGCGGAATACCAGCGTGCGTGCGCGTCGGGGTTGCAGATACTGCTCGCGCTGCGCGACGAGCCCTTCGGCCAGCGGCACTTCATCACCACCGACCCGGGCGGCGTGCTGATCGACGTGATTAAACCAATCCCGCCCGACCCGGCGTTCGCGTCCTCGTATGCCGAAGGATTCGTGCCGGCGTGAGGGACTCGTGGGATACAATCCGCCGCTTCCTGTCGCCATTGGAATTCACTCGATGCCCGACACTGCCAGCCTGTTGGCCTTCATCGCAGCCTGCTTCGTCATCGCCGTGGTGCCGGGGCCGACCGTCACCGTGATCATTGCCAGCGCCCTGTCGCGGGGCACGCTCGCGGGACTGGCCATCATCGCCGGCACCCAGCTCGGCCTGGTGTCCATGATCCTGGTGGTCGCCGCCGGCCTGGAGGCGTTGGTCTCCTTCATGGGTTGGGCCTTCGACTGGGTCAAGCTGCTCGGCGCTGCCTACCTGGTCTGGCTGGGCATAGGCATGCTGCGCGCCAGCGGGCGGCTTCAACCCGGCAGGCCGGCGCGCTTGAAGACGACGGGCGGCTACGTCGCGCAGGGATTCCTGGTGATCTGGGCCAATCCCAAGGCGCTGATCTTTTTCGGCGCCTTCCTGCCGCAGTTCGTCGACCTGTCGTCGCCGACCTTCCCGCAAATCCTGTTGCTCGGCGTGTTGTTCATGGTGGTGGCGGGTCTTACCGATTCGCTTTACGCCATTCTCGCCGGCCAGGCGAGGCGCCTGATCACCACCGCGCGGGTGCGCGCGGTGAATCGCGTCAGCGGCATGCTGCTGATTGCCGGCGGCACCTGGCTGGCCCTGCAAAAGCGCGCTACCTGAACCGTGCCGGCGGCGCCCGGCGGATTTCAGCGGACTTCGAACCAGGTCATCATGCCGCCGGCGGCGTGCTCCAGCATGTGGCAATGGATCAGCCATTTGCCCGGATTGTCGGCGACGAAGGCGATGCGGCTGCGATCGAACGCCTGCATCAGCGTGGTATCGCGCCACGGCGAGTCCGGCAGCGGTTCCCCGTTGTAGCCGACAACCCGGAAGTGGTGACCGTGCAGGTGCATGGCGTGCGGCCAGCGCGTGTCGTTGACCATGTCGAGCGCGACGGTGCGTCCTCGCTCCACCGTGAACAGCGGCGACTCGGGCATGCCGGCCACGCCGTTCATCGACCACGCCATGCCGTGCCGCGTGACCAGTTCGCGGATCGGCACCTCGCGCCCCTGGTAGGTCGCGGAATTCATGTCGCCCATGGCGCCGCCGCGCATGACCAGCGCCTCTCGCCTCGCGGTGTCGAGATCGATCCGCGTATCCAGCGGGTTCGCCGGCAGTGGCGGCGGCGGTTCGCGCGACGCGGTACTCGCGGCGAATCCTTCGGCAACCAGCGCTGCTACCGTCAGCACGCCGCGCTCGTCGACGTAGTCGATATCGGCCCGTGCGCCGGGCGCCAGGTGGATGTCGGTCACGAGGTCGGTTCGCTGTCCCGGCGCAAGCGTAACCCGGCCGTCGTCCAGCGTGAACGGCGTACAGGGCTGGCCGTCGAGCGCGATGACCCACGGCTCGATTCCGGCGAAGCGCAACGTGATGATGCGCGCGTTGGCGGTGTTCGCCAGGCGCAGTCGCAGCCGCTCGCCGGTGGTGACCGCGATGTCCGGGCGGCTCATGCCGTTGACGGTAAACCAGTTGCCAAGTCGCCCGGCGTGGCTGACGTCGCGAAGGTTGCCGAACGATTCGACGATGGCGCCGGACTCGTCGAGCCGCCAGTCGTCCACCACCAGGGCGAGTTCCCGGTCCACGGGGTAGGGTTCGGGCTCCTCCACCACGAGCAAGCCATAAAGCCCGCGTCCGACCTGCTCGTGGGAGAAGCGGTGCGAGTGATACCAATACGTCCCCGCGTCGGGCGCGAGGAAATCGTAGAGGAACTCGCCGTCCGTCGGCACCGGCGACTGGGTGACGTCGGGTACGCCGTCCATGGCGTTGTCGATACGGATGCCGTGCCAGTGGATCGTCGTTTCGACACCGATCCGGTTGCGCAGCCTTGCCCTGACGCGCTCGCCCTGGCGGACCCGAAGCGTGGGTCCCGGGACCTGGTCGTTGAACGCCCAGACGTTCGTGCCGCCACCCTCGCCCAGGTCGATCGTGGCCGGCGCGGCGGTGAGAACGAATTCGTCCTGGGCCCGCGCCCACGGCAGCAGGCTCGACAGGGCGACGGCGCCCGAACCCTTCAGGAAGCGGCGCCGGTCGATCATGAATGTCGGGCGCGGCATTCTCAGTTAATTCCCAGCGTGCGCAGCAGGTTTCGATAGGGCTGGTAGCCGGCGATCATGCGCCCGTCCGGCAGAATGATCGCCGGCGTGCCGGTGACGCCCACCTCGACGCCGAGCCGGTAGCCCTCGGCGACAGCGCCGGCGTTCTCGCAACCGGTGTCGCCGACGATGTATCCGTCGCCCGATTTCGCCTCCGTCATCGCCGCGGCGCGGTCCGTCTCGCACCACACCGAGCGCATTTCCTCGGCGCCCGGCCCGTCGGGCCCGCTGCGTGGAAACGGCAGGTAGCGCACGGTGACGCCGGCCGCCTGCAATGCCGGCACTTCTTGATGCAGGCGTCGGCAGAATGGACAGGTCGTGTCCGTGAAAACCCGCAGCACCGCTTTCTCCTCGCCGTCGGCCGGGTAGACGACCATGTCTTCCTGCGCAAATCCGGCGAGGGCTTCGAGGCGTATCGAGCCCATGCGCTTGTCGGTCAGGCTTTCCCTCGCCTCGAGGTCCATCAACTCGCCGGTGAAGAGATAACGGCCGGATTCGTCGACGTAGAGATAGCGAGATCCGGCGCGCACGGCGTAGATGCCGGCGACGGGCGTGTCCTCGGGTTCACCGATCCTTGTGCCCGGCGACAGCAGCGACCGCAGCCGCGCGGTCACCGGGTTCCCGCCTGCGCCCTGCGCATCGTCCGCCACCGGGATGCCCGTCGCGGCGTCGTCCGGATATGACTTCGTCCAGGCGGCGTAGATGTCGTCCGGCCATAGCGACTGCACGTAGGCGAGCACGGCGGCAATCTCGGCATCGCCGAGCTGGCCGGAAAACGCGGGCATCACCCCGCCGAGTTTCTCGCCGCCTTCGCGAATCTGTCGTTGCAGAGCGGATAGGTCGTGGTGCCACGTATGCCCCGTGCCGTCGAGCGGCGGCGCGGGGTAGGCGCCGTCGGGTCCGCGCTGTTGCCAGTTCGCGTCGCCGGCACCGTCCTCCCGGTGACATTCGGCGCAATGGGCCTGGTAGACGCTGCGGCCCCGGTCCGCGAGTGACTCGCCGAACCAGCGCTCGCCGGCGGCTTCCGCGCCGACGGCGAGCGCCGCGACGATGCATGCAGAGAGAATGCGAATTCGATTGGTGTTCATTTCAACGCCCGTGCTATCAAGCTGGTAACTGAAGGTCGGGCGCGCGACGTGACCAGGGGCCGGATCGACCCGCCGAGAACGCGGCGCGCGTCCTCTCGTGATGGCCTTCAGGCGTGGCGAGGCGGCGGCGGGGGCGGCGCATCGTGCGTGCGTCCGGCCAGTCGTCCCTGGTCGCGGTGGGAAATGGCGGTGTCGTCGTGGCCGACGTCGGTGATGGGAGGGGAAGGGAAGAACAGCGAAACGCACGGGGCGCAGTGGCCGGTGACGCAACCCGGCGCGTTTTCGCCAGCGTCGCCATGGGCCATCATGGTGCCACCGGTGCAGCACGGGTGCGCCGATCCGTCGACGTCGACGGCCATCGTGGGCGCGCCGTAAAGGACGATGACCAGAAAAATGACCCGATTGATCAGTCGCAGCGTCTTCACGGGCTGACGCGCCGTCTCAGTAGCGGGAGAAAACGCCGGTTCCGCCGTCGGCGTCGAATCGGATGACCGCGTAGCGGTCGACGCGACCCGTTTCCATCCCCGGTGATCCGTGCGGCATGCCGGGTACCGCGAGACCGGCGGCCGGTGGACGCTCGGCGAGCAGCCGCTCGATGTCCGCCGCGGGAACGTGACCCTCGATGGTGTAGCCGGCAACCCGCGCGGTAGGGCACGAGTAGAGCTCGCGCGGCACGTCGAATCGCGCCTTGTCCGGCACGACGTCCGATCGACTG
>JAUIEZ010000100.1 GCA_030429665.1 Gammaproteobacteria bacterium
CAGGCAGCGCTGTCGGTGGGCATCTCCCTGCGCACCATCTGGGTCATCGTGTGGTCGATCGCCGGTGCCGTGGCGCTGGTCGCCGGTGTCATGTGGGGCGCGAAGTCGGGCGTACAATTTTCACTGTCGCTGATCGCGCTCAAGGCGCTTCCGGTGTTGATCCTGGGCGGATTCACGTCGATACCCGGCGCCATTGTCGGCGGGTTGATCATCGGCGTGGGCGAGAAACTGTTCGAGTACGCAGTCGGCCCGATGATCGGCGGCGCAACGGAGAACTGGTTCGCATACGTTCTCGCGCTCTTCTTCCTCATGTTCAGGCCGCAGGGCCTGTTCGGTGAACGCATCATCGAAAGGGTGTAACGGACATGTTCTACCGGGAATCCGGCGAGTTCAAAACAACGTACGTCGACGACCAGCAGATCTTCCCGATCCGGTTCGACCGCTATTCCTTGTTCGTGATTCTGGCGTTCGCCTACCTGGTGGTGCCGTTCTTCATCAACGACTACTGGGAAAAATCGGTACTGATTCCGTTCCTGGTGTGGTCGATGGCGGCCCTGGGTCTGAACATCCTGGTGGGTTACTGCGGACTGCTCAGTCTCGGAACGGGTGGATTCATGGCCGTAGGCGCCTATGCGTCCTACAAGTTGATGACCGCGTTCCCGGACTTGAACATCTTTTTCGTCATCCTGTTGTCCGGCGGTGTAACGGCCGGTGTCGGCATTCTGTTCGGGCTGCCGTCCCTGCGAATCAAGGGATTTTACCTGGCGGTCGCGACACTGGCCTCCCAGTTCTTTCTCGTGTGGCTGTTCAACAAGGTGCCCTGGTTTTACAATTACTCGGCATCGGGCCAGATTACCGCGCCGGAGCGAACCATATTCGGCATCGCCGTTACCGGCGCGAATTCGCCGTCCTGGGCCACTTACCTTTTCTGCCTGACGCTCGTGGTGCTCGCCGCGTACGCCGCGAAAAATCTCACGCGCGGCCGCATCGGCCGGTCCTGGATGGCGATACGCGACATGGATATCGCCGCCGAAATTATCGGCGTACCGCCCCTGCGCGCGAAGCTTTCCGCTTTCGCGGTCAGTTCCTTCTACATCGGCATGGCCGGCGCGATGTTCTTCGCGGTTTACCTCGGAGCGATCGAGGTGACCGAAGCGTTCAACATTGACAAGTCATTTCTCGTGCTGTTCATGATCATCATCGGCGGACTCGGTTCCATCGTTGGGTCATTCATTGGCGCCGCGTTCCTGGTGTTGTTGCCGGTGCTGCTCAAGAACATCATGGTCACCGGGCTCAACTGGCCCACGGACCTGGCACAGCACATCATATTCATAGTCATCGGAGGACTGATAATCTTTTTCCTGATCGTCGAACCCCACGGCCTTGCCCAGCTGTGGCGGATCACCAAGGAAAAACTGAGACTGTGGCCGTTCCCACACTGAGAACGCCCACACCAGACGTCCAAGTCAATTGGGCTCAACTTCAAGACCTGAGGAGGAACCACGATGAACCACAAGCGAATGACTACCGCGGCGATTGCCGCCGTCATGGCGCTCGGCACGAGCGCCGCATCCGCGGAGCTCGTTTTTCCGTCGCTGAGCTATCGCACCGGCCCCTATGCGCCGAACGGTATTCCGTTCGCCGATGGCTACGCCGACTATTTCACACTGCTCAACGAGCGTGACGGCGGCATCGGCGGCGAACCGGTTCGCGTGATCGAGTGCGAGACGGGCTACAACACCGAGAAGGGCGTGGAGTGCTACGAGTCCACCAAGGGCGAGGGTTCGCTGGTATACCAGCCGCTGTCCACCGGCATCACCTACCAGCTGATTCCCAAGGCAACCGCTGACAACATCCCCGTGCATTCCATGGGTTACGGAAGAACCTCTGCCGCGAACGGCAAGGTGTTTCCATGGATCTTCAATTATCCCGGAACCTACTGGGACGCCGCGTCCATCATCGTCAAGCACATCCTTAGCGAAGAGGGCGGCGACCTTGGCGGCAAGAAGCTCGCTCTCGTGTATCACAATTCGGCCTACGGCAAGGAACCGATCCGCACGCTGGAGGAACTCTCCAAGAAACATGGATACGAACTGACCCTGCTTCCCGTGGATCATCCGGGACAGGAGCAGAAATCCCAGTGGCTGCAGATTCGCCGCGAGCGACCGGACTATGTGCTGATGTGGGGCTGGGGCGTCATGAACCAGGTGGCAATCCAGGAAGCCGCCAATATCCGTTACCCGATGGATCATTTCGTCGGCGTGTGGTGGTCGGCGTCGGAAAACGACGTTCTGCCCGCCGATGACGGAGCGGACGGCTACAAGGCGGTGGCATTCCACGGCGTGGGTTCCGACTATCCGATCTACGACGACCTGCGAAAGTACGTCGTGGACGCCGGTAAGGCGGCCGGCGACGGGTCTAACCTCGGCACGGTACTCTACAATCGTGGCATGTACGCGGCGATGCTCGCGGCCGAGGCGGCGGCGACGGCGCAGAAAATCCACGGCACCAAGACGCTTACACCCTCCCAGATGCGCGACGGTATGGAAGCGCTTCAGATCACCAACGATCGCCTCGCCGAAATCGGATTGCCGAATTTCGGCCCGCAGATCCAGGTGACCTGCGCGAACCACGGCGGGCCCGGTCTTGGCGCCATTCAACAGTGGGACGCCAGCGCCAAGACCTGGTCGCTGATCACCGACTTCGTGAGCGCCGATCGCGAAGTGGTCGATCCGCTGATCGCTGAAGACTCCGAGGCCTATGCCCAGGAGAACAGCATCACCCCGCGCGACTGCGGCTGACGGTCAATACCCGGATCGGTGAAACGTCCGGGGGCGGCGCTTGGGCCGCCCCCGGCTTTATTCGGCGACAGACGAGATGACCAGTTCCGAAAAAATCGTCCTTAACATCAAGAATATCGAGGTCATCTACGACCACGTCATCCTCGTGCTCAAGGGTGTGTCGCTGGAGGTTCCCGAGGGAGGAATCGTCGCGCTCCTTGGCGCGAACGGCGCCGGCAAGACGACCACCATCAAGGCGATCTCCAACTTGCTCGGTACCGAACGGGGCGAGGTGAGCAAGGGCTCGATCGAGTATCTCGGTGAGCGGGTAGACCAGTTGTCGCCGACGGAACTGGTACGGCGCGGCGTCGTACAGGTCATGGAAGGCCGGCACTGCTTCGAGCACCTCACCATCGAAGAGAACCTGATGACAGGCGCCTATACGCGCAAGGACGGCAAATCCAATATCGACCGCGACCTCGAAATGGTCTACAACTACTTTCCGCGTTTGAAGGAACGACGCAAATCCCAGGCCGGCTATACGTCCGGGGGCGAGCAACAGATGGCCGCGGTAGGCCGGGCCCTCATGGCCAGGCCCAAGCTGATCCTGCTGGACGAACCCTCGATGGGTCTTGCCCCGCAACTCGTAGAGGAAATCTTCAATATCGTCTCCCAGTTGAACAGGAACGAGGGCGTCACGTTCCTGTTGGCCGAGCAGAATACGACGGTAGCGCTTCGCTTCGCGACCTACGGCTACATCCTGGAGAACGGGCGCGTGGTCATGGACGGCGAGGCGTCGCACCTGGCCGAAAACGAGGACGTCAAGGAGTTCTACCTCGGTATGAGCGGAGGCGGTCGCAAGAGCTTTCGTGACGTCAAGCACTACCGGCGGCGGAAACGCTGGCTATCCTGAACCCGGAGCGAAAAGCGGGCGAGAGTCTCTCAACCATGACCGACGACGGCTACTACGACGACCTGGAAACACGCGATCCGGCCGAGCGCGAGCGGGACCTGTTCGCCCGGCTTCCGGCACAGATTCGTCACGCCCGGGCGCATACCGCGGCCTACGGCGAATTGCTGAAAGACATCGATCCCGAAACCATTGACGGGCGCGATGCGCTGGCCCGGTTGCCCGTGACTCGAAAGTCCGAGCTGTCGGCGCTCCAGAAGGCGACTCCGCCGTTCGGCGGCTTCGTCGCGCATCCCCTCGCCGAGGTGCGGAAAATATTCGCCTCTCCGGGACCGATTTACGAACCCGAGTCGGATCGACCCGACTACTGGCGCCTGGCCCGCGCACTGCACGCCGCCGGATTCAGGCGTGGCCAGGTGGTACACAATACCTATTCCTACCATCTCACGCCCGCCGGGTCGATGCTCGAATCGGGCGCATTCGCGCTCGGCTGCGCGGTGATTCCCGCGGGAACGGGCCAGAGCGAACTGCAGGTTGAAACCATTGCGGCGGTACGACCTCACGCCTATGTCGGCACGCCGTCGTTTCTCAAGATCATACTCGACAAGGCCGATGAACTCGGTCGCGATGTCGGCTCCATCACGCACGCATCGGTTTCCGGCGAAGCGCTTCCGGAGCGCTTGCGCTCGGAAATGGCCGATCGCGGCGTGTCGGTGCTGCAAGCCTATGCCACGGCGGACCTCGGTCTCATTGCCTACGAGTCCCCGGCCAAGGACGGGATGATTCTCGACGAAAACATCATCGTCGAAATCGTCAAGCCGGGCAGCGGCGATCCCGTCCCCCCGGGAGAGGTCGGCGAAGTCGTGGTGACCGTATTCAATCCCGACTACCCGCTGGTCCGGTTCGCTACCGGGGACTTGTCGGCGTTCATGGAAGGGCCGAGCCCATGCGGGCGCACCAACCAGCGGATTCGCGGCTGGATGGGCCGCGCCGACCAGACCACCAAGGTCAAGGGGATGTTCGTGCGTCCCGAGCAGGTCAATGCCGTCGCCGCCCGGCACGACGAGATAACCGCGTACCGCATGATGGTTTCGCAGGTCAACCACCAGGACGTTTTGACGTTTCGCTGCCACGTCACCGGTCGTGGCGAGGAGGACCTGAGTACGGCCATCGCGCAAACGGTACGCGAGCTTTGCAAACTGCGCGCGGACGTCGAATTCGTCGAAGCGGACGAATTGCCAAACGACGGCAAGGTGATCGACGACACCCGCTCCTACGACTAAACGGAAGGTTTTGACACCAATGACCGACAAGCCGATCAGCCGCTATCCGGTCCCGGCGCTCGACAACCTGCCCGAGGACGTGCGCGAGCGAATTCTGGCCGTACAGGAGAAGGCCGGGTTCGTTCCCAACGTATTCCTCGCGCTCGCGCATCGGCCGGATGAATTTCGTGCTTTCTTCGACTATCACGACGCGTTGATGCTCAGGGAGGAAAGCGGCCTGACCAAGGCGGAGCGGGAGATGATCGTGGTCGCGACCAGCGGCGCCAACAACTGTCAGTACTGCGTGGTGGCGCACGGTGCGATTCTTCGCATTTACGCCAAGAATCCCCTGGTTGCCGACCAGGTCGCTTTGAATTACCGCGAGGCCGACATCAGTGAACGTCAAAAGGCCATGCTGGCCTTCGCGATGAAAGTCGCGACCGATTCGGTCACCATTACCGAGGACGATTTCAGGACGCTCGAGTCCCACGGCTTCACTCGCGAGGACGCCTGGGACATCGGCGCCATCGCGGCATTCTTCGCCCTGTCGAACCGCATGGCGAACCTCACGGCCATGCGGCCGAATCCGGAGTTCTTCACGCTTGGCCGTTGATACGCGCGAACCGGAGCATCGTTCCGACCGTGGCATTCCGTCGCTTCGCACCGTGGCCATGCCCGCCGATGCCAATCCCAATGGCGATATTTTCGGCGGCTGGCTGATGTCGCAAATGGATCTCGCCGGGGGAACCTGGGCGGCCCATGTCGCTCGCGGCCGCGTCGTGACCATCGCCGTGGATGGCATGACCTTTCACAAGCCCGTGCATATCGGCGATCAGGTGAGTTGCTACTGCAACACCGAAAAGATCGGCCGCACCTCGATCTCGGTTCGCGTGGAAACCTGGATTCTCGGACGGGGCGAATCGCGCGACACGGAGGAAAAAGTCACCGAGGCACTTTTCACCTTTGTCGCCATCGACAAATCGGGCCGGCCGCGGCCGATCACTTCCGACTAGCGCGCCAACGTGTCGGAAGTACCGGACGGCCCCGGATTCGACGAGTTCGTGCAAGCCCTGTCCCGCCAGTCGCTGCCACCGGTCGATCGATGGCGCCCGACCCTCGTTCGCGACATGGACCTGCGCATCGATGCCGCGGGAGAATGGTTCTACGAAGGCACTTCATTCGGTCGTCGCGACCTGGTCCGCCTGCTGTCCACGGTCATGGTGCGCGAGGGGGACGAATACTTTCTGGTTTCTCCCGCCGAGAAGCTGCGCATCAGCGTCGAGGACGTTCCGTTCGTCGCCACGGACTTCGAAGTGGCGGGGCAGGGCGCCGATCAGCGGATCGTGTTCGATACCAACGTGGATTACAAGGTACCCCTGGACGACGAACATCCGCTCAGGTCTCGGCCGAATGCGGAACATCGAGCCGACATTCCCTACCTGGTGGTGCGAGACGGCCTCGAGGCGCGACTCGCGCGCGGCGTTTTCTACAGGCTGGTGGAGCTTGGCGAGGAACGCGAATCCGGTACCGGTCGTGAGTTCGGCGTCACCAGCCACGGGCGGTTTTTTCCGCTCGGAGCGGTTACATGGTAGCCATTCAAGTCTGTCGCCGTGCACGCCGTTTCCGGTAACATTGAAGGCGTCTTGCGCCTCATTCATCTTCCCGAAATTCATGAAACGCGGAAAAATCGTTGACGACATCCCGGGGCTGCGAAACCTGCTCGCCCGGTCGCGCTCGATCGCCATCGTCGGCCTGTCGGCCAACTGGTATCGTCCCAGCTACTTCGCCGCCAAGTACCTGAAAGAGCACGGCTACCAGATATTTCCCGTCAATCCGAACTATGAAAGCGTTCTCGACGAACCATGCCACCCAAACCTGGCATCCATCGGGCAGCCCGTGGACGTGGTCGATCTCTTCCAGCGTTCCGACGCGGTCATGCCGTTCGTCGACCAGGCCATCGATATCGGCGCACGCGTCGTTTGGATGCAACTCGGCATCGTCAACGAACAGGCCGCGCGCCGCGCGACGGACGCCGGCCTCGACGTGGTCATGAACCGATGCATGAAGATCGAGTATGCCCGCCTCTTCGGCGGCCTGAACCTCGTCGGCGTGACTACCGGGGTAATCTCGTCCAAGCGCCCGACCACGCTGGTTCACTGACCGGGACACGATCATGGCCGACCGAAAGTTCGGAATAGAAACCCTTTGCCTGCATGCGGGCCAGCTGCCCGATCCCACCACGGGCAGTCGGGCCGTACCCATCTACCAGACCGCCGCCTACGTCTTCGACGACGCCGACCACGCTGCCAGCCTGTTTAATCTGCAGACGTTCGGCAACGTCTATTCGCGGCTGATGAATCCCACCAATGCCGTGCTCGAAGAGCGTATCGCGACGCTCGAAGGTGGCCGCGGCGGTCTCGCCGTGGGGTCGGGGATGGCGGCGCAGATGGTGGCGCTCCTGACGCTGATGGAACAGGGTGACGAACTGGTCTCGGCCAGCACGCTCTACGGGGGCAGCTTCTCGCAGTTCGACGTCACGTTCCGGCGCATGGGAATAAACACGCACTTCGTCGATCCCGACGAACCGGAGAACTTCCGCCGCGCGATTACCGACAAGACCAAGGCCGTGTACGCCGAGACTATCGGAAATCCGCTGAACAACGTGCTGGACATCGCGGCCGTCGCCGATATCGCCCACGAAGCCGGCGTACCGCTGGTCATCGACAACACGTTCGCCACGCCCTACCTTTGCCGTCCCATCGAACACGGCGCGGACGTCGTCGTACACTCCGCCACCAAGTTCATCGGCGGTCATGGAACGTCCATCGGCGGACTGGTGGTCGACTCGGGAAAGTTCCCGTGGGACAACGGCAAGTTCCCCATGATGACCGAGCCTTCGCGCGGCTACCACGGCGTGCGCTTCCAGGAAACCTTCGGCGACTTCGGCTTCATCATGAAATGCCGCATGGAGACCCTGCGTACGCTGGGGCCGAGCCTGAGCCCGTTCAATGCGTTCCTGTTTCTACAGGGGATGGAAACCCTGCCGGTGCGCATGGACCGTCACTGCGAAAATGCCCGGGCGGTGGCCGAGTTCCTCGACGCGCATCCGGATGTCACCTGGGTCAAGTTTGCCGGGCTGCCGGACAGCCCCTACCACGATCTGGCGAACCGATACCTGCCGAAAGGGCCGGGCAGCATCCTGACCTTCGGCATCCGTGGCGGCGTCGAGGCAGGTGTGAAGTTCATCGACTCGGTGCAGTTCCTCAGCCACCTGGCCAACGTTGGCGATGCCAAGACCCTGGTGATTCACCCCGCATCCACCACCCATCGCCAGCTAAACGAGGAAGAGCAGCTAACGGCGGGTGTTACCGGCGACATGATCCGCCTGTCGGTCGGCCTGGAAACCATCGATGACATTCTCTGGGACCTGGACCAGGCGCTGAGAGCGGCCTGCCGGTAGCACGACGCCTGGGCCGGCGAAAAAAAAGCCCCGCTCGAGGCGGGGCTTTCTCCGGTCAGGAGAGAACGACGCGGAGTTTATTCGTCGCCGCCGAAGATGCCGAGAATCTGCAGCAGGCTGAGGAACAGGTTGTAAATCGACACGTACAGCGTGACGGTCGCCATGATGTAGTTGGTCTCGCCGCCGTGAACGATCTCGCTGGTCTGCCACAGGATCATGCCCGACATCAGCAGGATGAACATGGCGGAAACCGCCAGCGAAAGGGCCGGGATGGAGAATACCGCCGCGCCAATACCGGCCAGGAACGCCACCAGAATGCCGGCCATCAGGATCCCGCCGAGGAAACTGAAGTCCTTTCGCGAGGTCAATGCATAACCCGACAGGCCGAGGAAGATCACCCCGGTGCCACCCATGGCGGTCATGACCAGCTGGTCACCGTTGGGAATCGCCGTCACGTAATAGCTGATGATCGGGCCCAGCGTCAGCCCCATGAAGCCGGTGAGGGCGAACACCGCCAACAGGCCCCACGCCGAGTCGCGCAAGCGGGTGGTCAGAAACAGCAGGCCGAAGTAACCGACCAGCGTAATGATCATGCCTGGATGCGGCCAGTTTAGCGCCATCGACAGTCCGGCCGTCAGGGCGCTGAACAACAGTGTCGCCGACAGCAGGATGTACGTGTTCTTCAGTACCTTGTTGGCTTCGATCCCGCGTACGGCGCCGCGGGCAATCGCCGGATTCAGTCTACTCATCTCAACCAGTTCTCCCAAGAGTTGCGGTTACACGCCCTAGAGAATAGCGTTAACCGTGTGAAAATCAAGTGTAAGTTAGGTAACTCCGTGGTGGAGTATATGGGGCGAAACCCTTATAATTCCAAGCCTTTGCCGTCCCGTATCGGGAGGTTCGGCCGCCCGGCGCCGGCAACCGGTCCGGCGCCCGGCACCGCACGGCCGGCACGAGACAGGAGAGGTGGCTGAGCGGTCGAAAGCGGCGGTCTTGAAAACCGTTGAAGGTTTACGCCTTCCCAGGGTTCGAATCCCTGCCTCTCCGCCACCTCAGATGGCGCGGCGACGGCCGCGGCAACCGACAAGCAGACTAACGACAGCGTCATGGCTTCAATCTCCCCGTTGATTGGCGTGGACGAACTCCACCAACGCCTGGGCGACGACGAACTCAGAATTTTCGACTGCCGGTTCTCCCTGCAGGATCCGTCCCTCGGTGAGCGGCAGTATCGCGAAGGTCACGTGCCCGGTGCCGATTACGCCGACCTCGACAGGCACCTCGCCGATCTCACCATCGCTCATCGCGGCCGCCATCCGCTGCCGGACCGCGAGACGTTCATACGCTGGCTCGAGTCGCGAGGCGTCGGCGACAACAACACCGTCGTATGCTACGACGACGCGGGCGGAGCGATCGCGGCACGGCTGTGGTGGATGGCCGGCTGGGTCGGCCTGGCTGCCCGTGTCCTCGACGGCGGTCTATCGGCCTGGCATGGGCACGGATTGCCGCTGCGCACCGACGAGCCTCGCCATGTCGCGGCTCGTATCACCCGGCGCGATCCAGGGCGCGACGAGAGCGACGTGGGAGAGGTCATGAACGTCGCCACCGGCGTCGGGGACGCCGTGCTGATCGACGCGCGCGACGCGTCGCGTTACGCCGGAGAGAAAGAACCGCTCGATCCGGTCGCCGGTCACGTGCCCGGCGCCCTGAACGCGCCCTTCGCCGGCAACCTCGACACCGACCGCTGCTACCTGCCGCCGGACAGGCTGCGTGAGCGCTTCGAAAATCTCGCCGGCGGGCGCGACCCGTCGAAGGTGATCCACATGTGCGGGTCGGGCGTCACGGCCTGCCACAACCTGCTGGCCATGGAGGTGGCCGGCCTGTCGGGTTCGCGGCTGTTCCCCGGCTCCTGGAGCGAGTGGGTCGACGACCGTGACCGGCCCGTGGCCACCGGAAAGGACCGCTGAGTGTCGAAAAAAATCGTGATCGGGCCGGGACAGGCCCTGGAATACCATGAGAGCCCCCGGCCGGGGAAGACATCGGTACAACCCACCAAGCCTTTTGCGACCGCCGAAGACTTGTCGCTGGCCTACACGCCCGGCGTCGCCGAACCGGTGCGCCGCATTCATGCCAACCCGGCGGATGCCTATCGCTATACCAACAAGGGTAATCTCGTCGCGGTCATCACCGACGGCTCCGCCGTGCTGGGATTGGGACGCGTCGGCGCCCTGGCGGGAAAGCCGGTCATGGAAGGCAAGGCGGTATTGTTCAAGCGCTTCGCGGACATCGACGTTTTCGATATCGAGGTCAACGCGCCGAGTACCGAGTCGTTCATCGAGACGGTGGTCAACATCGCTCCCACGTTCGGCGGCATCAACCTGGAGGACATCGCCGCGCCAGCCTGCTTCAACGTCGAGCAGTCTCTTCGGGAACGCCTCGACATCCCGGTTTTCCACGACGATCAGCACGGCACCGCGGTCATTACCTGTGCCGGACTGCTCAACGCGCTGCTGATACAGGGAAAGCGTATCGAGGACGCGCGCGTCGTGATACTCGGTGCCGGCGCCGCAGGAATTGCCTCGGCCAAGCTGCTGATCGCCTGCGGGGCCTTGAAGAACAACATCGTCATGGTCGACAGTCGGGGCGTCATCCACAGCGGTCGCGACGATCTCAATATCTACAAGCAGGCATTTGCCGAGGACACGCCGCTGCGCACGCTGTCCGAGGCATTGTTGGGCGCGGACGTGCTGATCGGCGTGTCGGGGCCGGCGCTGGTAAGCAGCGACATGGTGCGGCGCATGGCCGATCGTGCCATCGTCTTCGCGCTGTCAAACCCGGATCCGGAAATCGATCCCGCCGAGGCGATGGCGGCCAAGCCGGGCATCATCATCGCCACCGGTCGCTCCGACTATCCCAACCAAGTCAACAACGCGCTTTGCTTTCCGTTCATTTTCCGCGGTACGTTGAACGCCCGCGCCCGCTACTTCAACCAGGACATACTACTGGCCGCGGTACACGCGCTGGCCTCGCTGGCGCGCGAGACCGTGCCGGCCGAAGTGCTCGCTGCCTACGGCGCCGAATCAATGGAATTCGGACCCGATTACATCCTGCCGAAGCAGTTCGATCCGCGGCTCTACGAGTGGGTCGTTCCACGCGTGGAGGAAGCGGCGCGCGCTCAGGTTCAACAGGACTAGACAACCGGCTCATCCATCAAGAAAGAGGTTTTGGTTCGCAATGAAGATTCACGAGTACCAGGGAAAGCAGATACTGAGGGAGTACGATGTCGCAGTACCTCGCGGCGAACCGTGTTTCAGCGTCGACGAGGCCGTTGGCGTGGCCCGCGATCTCGGCGGCGACGTCTGGGTGGTGAAGGCCCAGATCCACGCCGGGGGACGCGGCAAGGGCGGTGGCGTCAAGGTGGCGAAAAGCATCGACGAGGTGAAGAAATACGCCGACGAAATTCTTGGCATGACCCTGGTCACGCACCAGACGGGACCGGAAGGCAAGGAGGTCAAGCGGCTGCTGGTCGAGGAGGGCGCGGACATCAAGGACGAACTGTACGTTGGGTTGGTCGTCGACCGAAGCAGCCAGCGCGTGGTGTTCATGGCCAGTTCCGAGGGCGGCACCGAGATCGAGAAGGTGGCCGAGGAGACGCCGGAGAAAATCCACAAGGCGACCATCGACCCCGGTACCGGCCTCACCGGCGAGCAGGCGAAATCCCTTGCCGCGGCGATCGGGATTCCCGGCGAACTGGTGGACGAGGCGGCGGAACTGTTCCAGAAACTCTATCGGGCATTCTGGGAAAAAGACGCCTCGCTGGCGGAGATCAACCCGCTCATCGTTACCGGCGACGGCCGGGTGCTGGCCCTGGACGCGAAGATCAATTTCGACGACAACGCCATGTACCGTCACCCCGAACTGGCCGAATTGCGCGACCTCGACGAGGAGGACGCCGACGAAATCGAGGCGGCCAAGTACGGACTGAACTATATCGCCCTGGACGGCAATATCGGCTGCCTGGTAAACGGAGCGGGCCTGGCCATGGCCACCATGGACATCATCAAGCTGTACGGCGCCGAACCGGCGAATTTCCTCGACGTGGGCGGCGGCGCCACCACCGAGCAGGTGACCGAGGCGTTCAAGATCATGCTCAAGAACGAGCGACTCAAGGCCATCCTGGTGAACATCTTCGGCGGCATCATGCGCTGCGACGTCATAGCCGAAGGACTCGTCAACGCCGCGAGGGAAGTCAACCTCAAGGTACCGCTGGTGGTCCGCCTGGAAGGCACCAATGTCGACAAGGGCCGGGAGATCATTGACAAGTCCGGCATCGAAATCATTACCGCCACCACCATGGCCGACGCCGCCGAGAAGGTGTCTGCCGTCGCAGGAGCCTGAGCTCATGTCCATACTCATCAACAAGGACACGAAAGTCGTTACCCAGGGTATCACCGGCAAGACCGGCCAGTTTCACACCCACCACAGCATCGCCTACGCCAACGGCAAGCATTGCTATGTCGCCGGCGTAACGCCGAAAAAGGGCGGCCAGGAAGTCGAGGGCGTGCCCGTATTCGATACGGTCGTCGAGGCACGCGACGCCACCGGCGCGAACGTGTCGGTGATCTACGTACCGCCCCCGTTCGCCGCCGCGGCCATCGACGAGTCCGTCGACGCGGGAATGGACGTGGTCATCTGTATCACCGAGGGTATACCGGTCAAGGACATGATCAAGACCCGCGACCGCATGAAAGGCAGCAAGACCATCCTGGTCGGACCGAACTGCCCGGGCGTGATCACGCCCGAGGAGATCAAGATCGGCATCATGCCGGGGTACATCCACAAGAAGGGTCGAATCGGCGTGGTATCGCGTTCCGGCACCCTGACCTATGAAGTCGTCGATCAGCTGACCAAGCTCGGTCTTGGCCAGTCCACCTGCGTGGGCATCGGCGGCGACCCGGTGAACGGCCTCAAGCACCTGGACGTGATGAAGCTGTTCAACGACGATCCGGACACCGACGCCGTAGTCATGTGCGGCGAAATCGGCGGCACCGACGAAGAAGAGTGCGCGGCGTGGATAGCCGACAACATGGACAAGCCCGTCGTCGCTTTCATCGCGGGCGTTACGGCGCCTCCCGGAAAGCGCATGGGCCATGCCGGCGCCATCATCGCCGGAGGCAAGGGTACCGCCAACGAGAAGATTGCGGCGCTCGAGGCGGCGGGCGTCTCGGTGACGCGCAACCCCGCGGAAATCGGTGAGTTGATGAAGTCCCGGTTGTCTTAGCGGCGGCGCGGCCGCGGGACGCGCGCGCCCCGCGGCCGCTCCAACTCCACGGGAGAAGCAGTATGGACCGATTCACCGGCGGGTGCCTGTGCGGCAATGTCCGGATCGTGGCATCGGGACGTCCCTACCGGGTAGGCCTTTGCCATTGTCTCGACTGCCGCAAGCATCATGGGGCGCTTTTCCACGCTTCCGCGATATTTCCCCGGGATGCGGTAAGAATCGACGGAGAAACGCGCGACTTCGCCGGGCGGTTTTTCTGTCCTCGTTGCGGGTCGTCCGTATTCTCGCGCAGCGCCGACGAAATCGAGGTAAACCTCGGGTCCCTCGATACCCCCGACCAACTGGCGCCTACCTACGAAAGCTGGACCAGCCGTCGAGAGTCGTGGCTGCCGCCGTTTCCCCTGGCTAAACGATACGAACGCGATCGCGACCACGCGGGTCGCTTCGAGGCATAGTTCGCGAGAACGACGCGACGGAAGATTTTCCAACCCCGGGATGGGACCGTCACCGTACCGTCGTCGACGTCACGCCAGGTAATCGCTCAGGCTTTCAGCGCCGCGACCAACTGTTCCACCGAATCCTTGGCGTCGCCGAACAACATCCGCGTATTGTCGTGGAAGAACAGCGGATTCTCCACGCCGGCGTAGCCTACCGCCATGCTGCGCTTGGAAACGATAACGGTTTTCGCGTTCCACACCTCGAGCACCGGCATCCCTGCGATGGGGCTGCCCGGGTCATCCAGCGCGGACGGGTTCACGGTGTCATTGGCGCCGATAACGATCACCACGTCGGTACTGGCGAAATCCTCGTTGATTTCATCCATTTCCAGCACGATGTCGTAGGGCACCTTGGCCTCGGCAAGCAGCACGTTCATGTGGCCCGGCATGCGTCCGGCCACCGGATGAATGGCAAAGCGTACGTTGACGTCTCGTTCGCGCAGCAGCCGCGTCAGATCCGATACGGGATGCTGGGCGTGAGCCACCGCCATCCCATAACCGGGCACGATGATGACGCTTGACGCCTCATTGAGCATCTCGGCGACCTCGTCGACCGTGGTGGCGGTATGCTCGCGGGCCTCGCCGTCGCCCGACGCCGCGGCGGTAGTACCGAAACCTCCCATGATCACGGCGACGAAGCGTCGGTTCATGGCACGGCACATGATGTAACTGAGGATGGCGCCGCTCGAGCCCACCAGTGCGCCGGTGACGATCAGCAGGTCGTTGGACAGCATGAATCCGGTGGCGGCCGCCGCCCATCCCGAGTAGCTGTTGAGCATGGAAATGACCACCGGCATGTCGGCACCGCCGATGGCCATGACCATGTGCACGCCGAAGGCGAGCGCCAGCAGGGTCATCACGAACAGCGGCACGAAACCACCCAGGGTGCTCTCTGCACCCAGGAACACCGCGCCCAGCCAGATACAGGCAATACCGATGGCGCCGTTCAGGAAGTGGCGCCCGGGCAGCAGCATCGGCTTGCTGCCGATGACTCCCTGCAGCTTGCCGAACGCGACTACCGAGCCGGTGAAGGTGACTGCGCCGATCAATACGCCGAGGTAGATCTCCACGTCGTGAATCGTCTTCTCGGCGCCGGACAGCTCGATGGTGTGGTCCAGGTAAGTCGCATAGCCGACAAAGGTCGCGGCAAGCCCGACGAAGCTGTGCAGCATGGCCACCAGTTGCGGCATCTGGGTCATTTCGACCCGGGACGCGACGAAGGCACCGATAACCGCGCCGATCACCATCATGACGATGATCGTGGTGTAGGCATGGACCGCGCCCGACGCGATCGTCGCGGCGATGGCGATGGCCATGCCGATCATGCCGTAAATGTTGCCGCGCCGCGACGACTCCTGGTGACTCAGTCCGCCGAGGCTGAGAATGAAAAGGATGCTTGCCGCAATATAGGCGCTGGTGACGATTCCCGAACTCATGCGTATCCCCTACTTGCGAAACATTTTCAGCATGCGCTGGGTGACGAGAAAGCCGCCCGCGACATTGATCGTGGCAATCAGCACGGAAATCGCCGCAAGCGCCCAAACGACCCATTGTGCCGAATCCAGCTTGAGCAAGGCGCCGATAACGATGATGCCGCTGATGGCATTGGTCACGCTCATCAACGGCGTGTGCAGGGCAGGGGTGACCGACCAGATGACCTGCCAGCCGATGAAACACGCCAGTACGAAGACGATGAAATGCGGCATGAACGATGCCGGCGCCACCGAACCCACCCAAAGGACGACCGCGATGCCCACGGTCAGCACAACGGACGTCGTGACGGCGTGACGCCGCTTGACCTTGGCCTCGTCCACCGGCTCGGCCGGCGCCCGCGCCGGTTTAGGCCGCGGCGGCGTCGCGCTTACCTTGATCGCCGGCGGCGGCCAGGTGACCTCGCCGGCCTTGACGGACGTGGTGCCGCGAATCACCTCGTCCTCCATGTCGATCACGATCTCGCCGTTCTTCTCGGGTGTCAGGTCGGCAAGCAGGTGCCGAAGATTGGTGGCGTAGAGCTGGCTGGCCTGCGTGGCGAGACGGCTGGTGAGATCGGAGTACCCGATTATGGTCACGCCCCGGTGATCGACGATCTCGTCCTTGCGCGTGAGTTCGCAATTGCCGCCCTGTTCGGAAGCCAGGTCGACGATCACGCTGCCCGGCCGCATGGACTCCACCATGACGGTGGT
>JAUIEZ010000101.1 GCA_030429665.1 Gammaproteobacteria bacterium
AACGGCTGGTGATTTACAAAGGACAGCGCCGCGCCGATATGGCCGAAGGCTGCGAGGAAGTCTTTCATGCCCAGACCTGGCCCTTTTACCGCTGGATCTGGGACACGCGCAAAACTGGCCCGGCGCGTGTCGCGGCCCTGCTCGCCACCGCGCCCGGCGCGGTGCGGCTGCATCACCTGACCGGCCGGGCAGCCGTCGCGCGGGTTCTGGCTCAGCGTGCTGCCGGTCGCGACCAGCTTGAACGGGTCCCGACCGAATCAATGGATGCCGGATGGCGTCGACATCGCGCAGTTCCATGCTTGTTCCCGAATTGAATACGGCAGATGACGCTTCAGACGAAAGATTCGTTATCGTCAGGTTTCGGATCGAGACGCTATCGGCTCCAACGAGCAACCCGTTATTGACACCACCTCCTATAGATCCGACCGCGCCTTGCAGCTTCGTGGCGCCTTTCCCTGAACCCACGATATGAACAAAGGACTCGAGAAAGACCGGTGACGAACCAAGATCGTAGGTACCCGGCGCGAGAAAAACCAGGTATGGCGCCGACGCCGTCGCGGCCGGCACGCTCGTTCCGATGGCTACTAAAGCATCCATCAGCGTCTCGAAATCACCACCGGTCTTTGCGACCGTAATCACGTTTCCCAAGTCCCAGCCATCCAGTAACCCTGGTGCCAGTTTGTCCGCGCTGACAGCTTGATCTTCAATCTCGTCCGTACCGACGCATGGCGTACGACAGTCCAACCCTTTCGGTGCCGCCAAGACCATTGACCCGTATGCGGCAACGCCGATCGCGAATACCGCAGGGGTGAATCGTTTGCCCTTGGTAGATATCATTCGGGTCATCCTCCGGTTACTACGGTTGTCTATTCCCTAACAAGTTTACACGCCGGCTAGTTAGACCCATTGACCTTAATCAGACTCGCCATCATCTGGTTGCTCTGTCGAAACCGTTTTCATTGGAACGGTTTCGCCGATGGATTTTTCGGTTGTCGGTCTTTTGCTCCCTGCGGGCAGTACGGACTACCGGACCAACGTGTCGTCCAGCGTGCTCGCTCGTACAGGCACCCGAATACTGGTTGACGCGGATTGACGCGCATGGGGGCGACGCTGTCGAGCACAAAACCAGCCACCGTGGCGCGTTACAATCTCCTTGTTCATCACACCGTCAGCGGGTGCTACAAGATGGTCGATAACGAACGCCTGGACAATTTTCTCTCGTCCGATGACTCGCCCGACGATTGCATGCAGATCTCCGATCTCGATGGATTCCTCACCGGTGTACTGTGCTCGCCAGAACTTATACTGCCCGACGAATGGTTCCCGATCGTGTGGAGAGATCCCGAGCCGATCTTCACCGACGAAGGCGTGTGGGCAATCCAGGAGATCCTGAATTTCTACAATGAAATCGCGACAGGGTTGAACGCCAATCCGCCGTACGTCGATCCGATGTTCTGGGAACGAGACGACGGGACTATCGTCGCGATGGACTGGTGCGAGGGCTTTATGGACGCCTACGTTCTTCGTGAGAAGGCGTGGGACACGCTTTTAGCGACTGAACGGGGACAGGACTGGTTGTTCCCCATATTCGTCCACCTCCTGGATAACGACGGTAACTCGCTGGCCGGAATATCCGACGACAGACTACATGAAGTTCTCGACGAGGCGGCACAATTGATCAGCGTTTCCGTTCCGGGAATATTCGCCTTCTGGCAGTCCAAGAGATTGGAATTACACTGAAGGCGCGCACGAAATGACAGGCGTTTTCACTCGTTTTTTCCCTGGTCTACACGCTATTCGTGGCGACAAACGATAGATTCTCGCGATTGACCTCGCTCAACGCCAGGTGAACGCTGCATCCGGGACCTTGCATTGACGCGGGAATCCGCGCGCCCGATGCCGCCACTTCGGCGTAACCCAGGCACCATCAACTCCGTCTCGATTTCCATAAAAGACTGATATATCGAGTTTTTTATATGTTTGTGCATCCATGTTCCCGGGATTTACAGTCGCAGAATAACGTTTCCGATATTGCCGTTATCGTCCCGAGCGATTGATTATTCAGTGCCCGTCATTTTATTTGCGATCTTGCGAAACATGAACAAAATGTATAGATTGAACGAATAAAGCGCCTGATGTATGCGCGCGGTTGCATCGCCGAGAAATCCGAAAAGTTGCATTTGTCCGCCAGAACGCGGCAACACTTCACAAGGGGGAATTTCGGAGCAACCAGACAATGACAACAAGCGGTGTACGCGTGCATGCGGGCGGATCGTGTTGCCTCGCATTCGTCTTTTTGCTGTTTCCTACCCAGGCATTCGCCGACTGTGACGAACCCGTCGGTCACCTGTTCTCTATCCAGGGACTGGTAAGTATCGCGTCCAAGATCGCCACGCTAGGCGTGGAAGAGGTCTGCGCCGGCGACGTGATCGAAGTCGGCCAGGACGCACGCATCGGCCTGAGACTGAACGCTTCCCAGACAGTCATTCGTTTGAATCGTGGTTCTCGTTTGGCGGTGCAGCCGCCCGGCCAGACGAGGTCATGGACGTTGCAACTGTTTGACGGCGTCATGTACTTGTTCAGTCGCAAACCGGAGGAGATGCAGGTCGAGACGCCTTTCGTCCGCGCGGCGATCGAGGGAACCGAGTTCGTTATCGACGCCGGCGCACGCGAAGCGCCTGTGACCGTAATCGAGGGCAGCGTGCGTATTCTTCCAACTTCCACGCAACTCTCCAGCCGACCCGGCGAGACGATAGAACCGAGCGCCCCGACGGACATTCTTCGGTCGCGGAACAATTTCTTCCCCACCGGCGCGGTCGAATGGGCATTATTTTTTCCCCAGGTAGCCGTCGGCGATGCCAGACGCGACGCGGCGGATCAACTGTCTCGGGGAAACGTGAAAGCGGCCGAGTCCTTGCTGCAAGGCGCCGCCGATGCCGATTCGCTTGCGCTCCGGTCGGTGATCGCGACGGCGAGGAACGACGTAGAAGCCGCCGTCGATCTTGGGCGACGTGCGGTCGCGTCTTCTCCCGATTCCTCGGCTGCGCACCTCGCACTGTCCTACGCGCTGCAGTCTGCTTTCGACCTGGAGGGTGCGCTCGATAGCGCGCGCCGCGCGGCCGAAGCCAATCCGGACAACGTTTATGCTCAGATTCGCGTCGCCGAACTGGCGTCCTCCACCGGCTATTTCCGGGAAGCGTTGGCGTCGGCCGACCGTGCCGTCTCGATGAGCGAAGCGCCCCCGCGTCCCGGACTGGCGCGCGCCTACACGATTCGCGGCTTCGTACACCTGACCCGAATGGAGACCGACCGCGCGCTCGCGGAGTTCGGAAAGGCCTCGAAAACGGTTCAGAAGAGCCGGGGAACGATACAGATCGACCCGCTGCTGCCGCTTGGCATCGGTCTCGCACTGATGCGCCAGAACCGCGTCGAGGAGGGTCGCGCCCGAATCGAGGAGGCGGTCAGCCTCGATCCCAACAACGCTCTCCTTCGCAGTTATCTCGGCAAGGCGTACTACGAGGAAAAGCGCGATGATCTGGCTGCCGAAACGTTCGACATTGCAAAGACCAGCGACCGGCGAGACCCGACCCCGTGGTCCTACGATGCCGCGCTCGACCAGAACCGCAACCGACCGCTCGACGCGCTATCCAACGTCAACGAGTCCATCCGGCTCAACGACAACCGGTTAGCCTTCCGATCGCGCCTTCAGCTCGATCAGGATCTCGCCGCGCGATCCACCAACCTCGCCCGAACCTACCAGGATCTCGGCTTTGACCGCTTGGGCTACCTCGAAGGTTGGCGCGCTCTCGACAACGATCCCGGCAGTTTTTCCGCGCGTCGCTTCCTCGCCGATATCTTTTCGATGCTGCCTCGCCACGAGATCGCCCGGCAGAGCGAGTTGCTGCAGTCACAGCTTCGACAGCCGTTGGTGATCCAGCCCGTACAGCCCCAGATCGGTGAGTCCGGTTCGTTTATCCAGCCCGGCCTGGGCACGCGAGACGTGGCGTTCAATGAGTACACGCCGCTTTTCGTCCGTGAACGGCCGGTCGCGCAGCTCAACGGAATCGTCGGGGAAAACGGCACCTGGGGAGACGAGATCCTCGTTTCCGGCATCGACGGCAAGGGCTCCTACAGCATCGGGCAATTCCACTACGAAACCGACGGGACACGCGCCAACGCCGACCAGGCGCAGGACACGCTGGTCGCGTTCGGACAGTGGGCCGCAACTCCCGGCACCAACCTGCAGTTCGAGGCGCGGTCAACCGAGATCGAACGCGGCGACCTCGTCATGCGCATCGATCCCGGGAACTTCGACCCGATCGTGCGCGAAGACCTCAACGAGGAAATCGTGCGCTTCGGCATCCGTCACGAGTTCGATCCGGGATCGGATTTGATCGGGTCCTGGTGGCACCAGGATTTCGACACGACCCTGGAGTTTGGCGGCGGCAGCGAGGCGGCCGCGGAACTGGAAGGAGACCAGGTCGAGTTTCAACGGCTGGATCGATTCGAACACTCGACGCTACAGACGGGCGTGACCTACTTCTCGGGCGATCGTACGGACTCGGACGTTTTCATGGGTATGAAGAACGTTTCCACGGAAAGCGAGACCGACTACGGTGCCTACGGCTATTTCAACATGAACCCGAACGATGATCTGTCGATCACGCTCGGTCTTAGCGCGCAGTCCACCGAGGGCGGACTGAAAGATGCCGACCAGGTGAATCCCAAGTTCGGCCTCGCCTATCGACTGGCCAACCATGGCGAGACGACCATTCGGATCGCGGGCTTTCGAACCCTTCAACGTACCATCGCCTCGGACCAGACCCTGGAGCCCACCACCATCGCGGGCTTCAACCAGTTCTTCGACGACGCCGAGGGTACGGAGGCAACACGATACGGTCTGGGTCTAGACCACGCATCGACCACCGAGCGCTGGTTTGGCGGTTTCGAGATTTCCCGACGCGACCTGACCGTAACCGGCCAGGTGTTATCCCCCATGGGTCCGCTGGTAAGCGAAGGCGACCTGGAGGAATTCCTCGGGTATGCCTACCTTTACTGGATACCGCGACGTCAGGGCGACCGCTGGTCCTGGACATTCAAGGGAGAGTTGAGCCGCGAGGAGTTCGAACGCCCGGACGGATTCACCGGACCCGAAGAAATCCTCGATCTCGTCACCGAGACCGCCACCCTCGGCGCCAACTTCTTTCACGATTCCGGACTGGGTGTGCGCGTGGCGGCAAGCCACGTGGACCAGGAGGGCACGTTCGGCGTTGGGCCACCGTTCGGCGCCTACACGGACGACGGTGATCAGTTCTGGGTCGTGGACTTTGAGCTCAACTATCGACTACCGGGACGCCGAGGTCTGTTCACAATTGGCGTGAACAATCTCCTGGACGAAAAGTACAGATACCAGGATACGGATATCGAGAAACCGAGGTTTGTATCGGGAAGGTATCTGTTTGGAAGGCTGGCGCTGATTTTCTGAGCCCACATCAACCTTTGACACTTTGCTACGTATTCTATTTGACCAAACCACCAACCGTTAACGGGAGGAGCGACATGGCGAATGTATTCCTTGACGTACGAATCGAAATCCGCCCCTGGTACGACGAACACGGTAACTGGGTTACCGATAACGGTGACCCGCTATACGTACCTGTGATCACAAGAATCGGTGAACGTGGAAGCGAAAACGGACAAGACAGAGCCCCTGTTGTGTGGAGTGTCACCAATCAAACTTGGCTGGAGAATGGTCAAGACCCCCTGCAAGAGGAGCCCGGTCATGAATTAGGCTATCACCCCAATGAAGGCAAGAGATTTGTGTCTGGCATTCTCGAATGCCACCCCCCGGTAGCTCTATCGAGTGATCTGGAAAAGGACGAAGAATCGGATTCCGTAGACATTGGCCCTAAGACGACGTGCGGATGGAAGAATATAGGCGGCAGGTGGCGCTGGGTTTGTTCTTGAACTTTATTGATCACATCAAACGTTAACGATAACGGTCTCTAACCCGACAAGCGAAAACGTGGGCCGAACATCTCGAAGACAACGGACTCGTTGCGGACCAATCGACTCGAACCATGGTCCAATCGAGGTGTTCGGTCGATTTGCCGGTTCGTGGCGGACGAAATTCCCGGTCGCGGCGGGTCCCGCGAATCGCAATCGGGAGTATCGTTCTTCCGCTACTTTTCCTCCAACACGATCGCCCCACCCGCTTGAATGACCGGCTTTCTGGTGCCGTCGATAATACTTCGGTAATAGCTTATCGGCCCGTCATCACTGACGGCGCGACTCGCGGCGGCAAGATATTCTTGCGCCTTTTCGTAGTTGTTCTCTCGAAAAGCGCTTACGGCTTGGTCGAACGCTTCGCATAATTCTTCCTGTCTTTCCGTTGCCTGCGATCGCCAACCCAAAATTTGAAACACTTCCAGGGGCTGGGTCTTGCCCTTGACGATAAACGACCCCACGGGTCGGGTCAGGAAGTCGTCGAGTCCGTCAACCACCTCCCGGGTAGCCAGTATCTGGGTTCCCAACGGCTTGTTCAACGACTCGATGCGCTTGCCCGTGTTGACGATGTCGCCGACGACGCTGTAGCTGAAGTGTCCGCCGCCACCGACGATACCGCGCTCGACCCAACCCGCGTGCATGCCCAGGCGGGTAAAGATCGCGTGCTCCTCGTGCACGCGGTTGAACTCGGCAATGCGCTCGACCATGGCCAGTGCGCACGCACAGGCCTTGGCGCGCGGTGCCGAATCCCCGCCGGCGGCGCTCCACACCGCCAGGATCTCGTCGCCCTGGGCCGAGAATACCTCACCGCCGTGGGCCGTGACGCTGTCGCTGAGACGCGAGAAGTAGTCATTGACAAGCCCCGTCAACTCCGAAGCCTCGATCGACTCCGAAAGCGGCGTGTAATCGGCGATGTCGGCGAACAGGCACGTGGCGTAGACCTTTTCCGACTGAGCCGCCACGGCGCCGCGTTTCTCCAGTTGCGCCAACGCGCTTTGCGGCACGTAACCCTCGAGACCCTGTCGATAGATCGCGCCCTCTTTCCGGGCGCGCAGGTACTGCCAAACCATCCCCCAGAATGTTGCGACGGGAAGCTGGATCCCGAACGGTATCACTACCGGGAGCCAGGCCGCGTTGGCGAAAAACTGCCACGCGACCAATACGAAGCATGTCACGGCGAAAACCAGCGCGGAGATGATGGCTTTGAGCGGCCGGAATCCCAGCACCAGGATACCCATGACGAAACCGGCGACGAATGTCAGCAGGGTGCGATGGATGGGCAACGCGCGTTTCAGCGTCTCGCCGTGGCGCAAATTGAGGTAGGCGGTGGCGGCAATCTCCACCCCGCTGAGGTCGAGACCGTCGGGTCCGATGTAGACGGTCTCGTAGCGACCGACCTGGGCGGCGGCGACGGTCGGAAAGTAACCGACGAAAACCGCGTTGCCGGCCAGCCATTCGAATCGGTCCAGTGAACCCGCTTGCACCGCCGATTCCAGGTCCCGATAGGACACCGTGGGTATCGTCGCGGCGGGGCCATAGTAGTTGAGATAGCGCACGCCCGGCGACCGGTAGGCTTCGCGCAAGCGGGTCGCAAGTACCGCGTCCCTTGCTTCCACGCGATCGAGGAACGAATCGTTCGCCGGTGGACCATTCGACCTTCGCGTTTCCTCGAGCAGCGCTTCCGCCTCGGTGCGGAACCGGGAAAGCGTTGCCCGAGGTGAGCCGGCGACCGATTTTCCAGCGTACGGCAATTCAGCCGTTTCCGCGAACCGTCTGGTATGAAGGTGCAAGGCCGCAACGGGCAAGCTGATTGACAGGCCCCGCCCCATCGCCTGCGGCGAATCCGAGGCCTCTCCATTCGCCGTACGAGATTCGTCGACGGGAAAAACCGGCCAGAAGAAGTCCGCGCGCGAGGGCAAAGTCGGCACGACGAAGGAACCCAGGGCCGCGGATCGCTCCCGGAACGCCGTGAGCGGGTCGATGGCGACGTATCGACCGCGTTCCCTGACCAGGTCCTGGAACAGGACGACATTGCCTGCACGCTCGATCGAGGCCTTGATCATCTCGTCCTCGTCCCTGCTTCCCGACTCCTTGAAAAACAGGTTGATGGCGATCACCGACACATTGAGTTCGACGAGAAGATCGACCAGTTCGGACAGCTTGCCCCGGTTCCACGGATCACCGGCGTTATCTTCGGCGTCCTCCCTCGATGCGCGCGCGAACGGACTCGTAACCGATTCGTCGATGGCCAGCACCACCGCACCGGGCGGCGGTACCCGCGGTCCGCGCGACTCGAACAGCAACTTCAGGCCATAGTTCTGTTCGAGATTCCAGCCGAGCGGTGTTGCCCCGAGAACGACTCCAAGCAATCCGACCGCTGCGCCGAATACCAGGATCGACGAGATCGAAAACCGGCTGATTGTCGGCTGCGCGTTCATGATACCGGGCAAGCATACGCTACTCGCCCCTGACGCGCTCGCGGGTCGTTATTCCGGATCGGAAACGGGACTTACCCGAACCGATGTACCTGTAGTGAGATCACGAAGCTCAAAACGATTCCGTGCAGATCCCGTTTACGCTCAGTCCCGGTAGTGCTGACCGCATTGAAACGTTTCGGTTCGTTTAACGACAAACCGCGGGGCGGCGGCAGGGCCGACGTCCCGGCCGGTTGCCGCCGACGGTATCGGGCCCGACCCTGTCATCGGTCGGACCGGGCATCCAAGATCATGTGCACACCGATACCGACACACCCGGCAACTGAGATAGCCGGCGGAATTCTTCAGGGCAAGCCGCTAATCCAGCCGTACCAGTATCCTGGAGCCCTCGATCTTCAGTTCATAGGTCCGCAAGTCTTCCGTCGCGGGCGCGCTCCTGGCCTTTCCGGTCTTGATCTCGAACCGCCCCTGGTGCAGCGGGCACTCGATGAAACCGTCCATGACGAAGCCGTCCGCCAGGCAGGCCTCGGCGTGCGAGCAAATGCCGTCCGTGGCATAGAACCCGTCCTCGAGACGGTAGATGGCGAGAACCTGTCCCTCGACCTCCACCTGGATTACGTCGTCTTCGTCGATGTCGTCGGCATTCGCCACGTCCAACCAGTCGCTCATGGTTCAAGCGCTCCTTTGTCCGGCGGTTCTTCCCGATTCATCCAGCCCCATCGCACCCGAGCCGGGAGAAAGAATGTTTCCAACCACCTGCCGGTTCACCGCCAGGTATCCGTCGCCGACCGGGTGGAGCTTGTCGCGGATCTTCTCGTGCAGCCGGCTCAAGGCGTGAAACGGCACCAGCGGGCAGAGATGGTGTTCGGCGTGGTACGGCATCTCCCAGAAGAAGCATCGTACCAACCGGTTGGTCATGGTCGTCCTGGTGTTCCTCCGCAAGTCCGGACTCTCCTCGCAATCCCCATGCTCGGAAATTCGCAACCAGCGCATGTACGGCTCGCCGACGAAGCGAGGCACGATCCAGTAAATCAGCGGCGCCCAGGAACCGTAGTAGACCGCCGCCGCCGCCACGCCCGCGTAGATCAGCATGATGATCCGTGCCTCCCGAATTACCTTCGGGATTTCACTGTCGGGCAGGTAGTAGCGCTGCTTCGGATCGATACGGCCGAACGGGTGGAAAAGCAGCCATCGAAAGTTTCTACGCCAGAACGTCGTGCCGAGAACGAACAGTACGTAGTCGCGCAGCGTCATGTTCTCGGGAAGCATGTCGGGATCCCATCCGCGAACTTGCGTATACGTGTGATGGGTCGCGTGGGCATAGCGGAAAAAGGTTGGCGGCACCATGTAAACGAGGCATACGATCCAGTACACCGCCTCGTTGAGTGTCCGATTGCGGAACGCGGTTCGATGGCTGCATTCGTGCACGGGAGCGAAGAGGAATGCCATCAATATCGCGTGGCACGCCATGCTCGGAACGATCCACCAGGTGCCCAGCGACGCGTAGACCGCAGCGCCGGAGGCCATCAAAGCGCCGGCGTGAATGGCGAATCGCACGAGCCCATGCCTGTTCGTACGCACGATATACGGCTTGTATTCCTTCTTGGTCAGGACCTCTTTCTGGCCAAACGCCTGAACGGCTTCAACACTCATCGTTTCTCGCTCCGTCATGATTTCGTCGAACTGAATTGATGAATTACTATCTTGAGTTGTGAGACTTTCGCCATTTTCAGGGGAATTGACAATCGATTTTTTCGAAAATACATTACTTCAACTAATAGACAGCAACAGTTATCCACAACATGGCGAGAAGGCTTCCATCGCTTCGTGCCCTGCAAATCTTCGAGTCAGCGGCGCGGCACCTGAGCTTTACCAAAGCGAGCGTGGAATTGTGCGTCACGCAGGGGGCCGTCAGTTCCCAGATCCGCAAACTCGAACAGGAACTCGGCGTCAGGCTGTTCACGAGATCCACGCGCCAGGTCACCCTGACGGAACGCGGCACCCTGCTCGCGCGCGCCTGCCGCCGAGGATTCGAAGGTATTCGCACCGAGATCGATTTCATTACCGAGCGCTCGGTCAGCAACACGATCACCATCGCGGTCAGCACCTACGTCACCACGCGCTGGCTTTCCCGGCAGCTTGTCGATTTCCTGGAAGAGAAGCCCGAGCCGACGATCCGCTTTCAACATACCGTGAATTCGCCCGACTTCGAGATGGACGGCGTAGACCTCGCAATCCGGCTCGGCAAGGGGCAGTGGTCCGGGTATCGGTCCGACCTCCTGTTCCCAATGGACAGGCGACTGATGTGCAGCCCCGATCTCGTGAAAAGCAACCGGGGGATTCGCGCACTCGACGATATTGCAGCGTATACGCTGCTGCGCGACATGCCGTCGATCGACATGTGGGACGAATGGCTCGAGTTTGCCGGACTCGAACCGCGAAACTTCACCAAGTCGCTTTCCTTTTCCGATCCCGTGGTCCGGGTCCAGGCGGCGATCGACGGTCGGGGCCTGGTGCTGGCCGACGAGTTCTGCCGCGAAGAACTCGACCTGGGGCGCCTCGCCGAGCCGTTCGATATCCGCCTCCCGGGGTACGGGTACTACCTGCTCCGGCCCGAGGAACGTGACGACCGGGAAATCGTTTGCCGATTCCGCGACTGGCTCGTGAAACGCGCCGCGCGGGACCAGCGCAAGCTGAAACTGGCGTCGTGAGAAAACGCTAGGAACCCTGCTCGATACCATTCAGGAACTTGTCGAACTCGTCCTCGGGAATCTCCAGGATATGCTCCCTCGCCGGAAAATCGCCCTTGCGGACTTCCTCGGCAAACTCGACGAAGGCGGCTGCCCGCTCCCGCTCCAGTCGCTCGTACTCCCGAGCGAAATCCCGATAGGCCCTGGCATGACGCGGAATCCCGCCTTCCGTCTCGCCCAGGACATCGCAAGCGAACAGACACTGCACGTCGCATCCGCTGCCGGAGCCCAGCGACATCGTGATCAACGACGTGCGGCGGGTTATCGCCTCTGCCACCCGCCAGGGAACCAGTTCCATCTCCACACCCACCGCACCCGCATCCTCGTAGGCTCGTATCTGCGCATAGAGTTCCAGCGCCTGCACCGCCGTCTTTCCCACCGCGCGGTAGCCGCCGGTCCAGCCTGCCTTCGGCGGCACCAGGCCCACGTGACCGATTACCGGTATGCCTTCGCGCGCGAGCGCCGACACCATCTCGAGACTTTGCGCCGTGTACACGGTATCCGCCCCGGCTTCCATGGCATCGAAGCCGCCGCGCAGGATCTCGGCGGTGCTGCAATAGCGCCCGTAGGGAAGGCCGAACCGGAAATGCGCGTTCGGCGCCAACGCTGGGAAATCTCGCGTCGTGTCGTCGAACGCGGTGCCGATGAGTTCGATGCCCGCCGCCGCGGCCGCCCGGCAATGTTCGGCCGAGTCGACCCGCAGGAAACACCACGAACGGGAGCCGCGGCGCGCGCGCAGGTCGAATACCGTCAACTTGGTAGCAGGCGTTCTCATGTTCTCTCCCGTCCGGCCACTAGTCGAGCACCTGTTTCGCGAACGCCCGACCCAGGTTGGCATTCGAAGTCTGGGCGCCGGACCAGTACGGCACGGCGATCTCCGCGAAGTCTCTCTGGGACTCCCATACCTTCCTGAAGAACTCGTTCTCGGACGCGTTTTTCTCCAGGGACTTGCGCGCGGCGTTCATGTACTCGGAGAAGTAGTCCTCAGGCGTGTCGTGCAGCTGGACGCCGTGCTCTTCGGTCAGGACCTTGAGCGCCTTGCCGTTTGCGTAGATCCGGTAGGCGAAGGAGTGCATCAGGGACGCGTCCGCCGCCGCCTCCATGATGGCCTGTTGCTCCGGCGTCAGCCTGTCCCACACATCCCGGTTGATATACAGGTCGGCGTTCACGACGACCTGGTGCAATCCCTGCAGGTAGTAATGCTTCAGCACCTTCTGGAATCCGAAATCCATGTCGGGCCTCGGGCAACACCACTCCGCGGCGTCGATGGTGCCCTTCTCCAGGGAGGGCAGGATATCCCCTCCCCCCATGGAAACGGCCGCTACGCCGATGTCGTTGTACGTCTGGCCGGGAATTCCCGGCGGCGCCCTGAACCGGAACCGGCGAAAATCCTCCATGGAGTTGATCGGCTCCTTGAACCACCCGAGCGCCTCGGGGCCGCTGGGCTGCAGCATCAGACCCTTGACGTTGGCACCCATCTCTTCCCAGAGCTGGTCGTAGAGCTCCCTTCCGCCGCCGTTCATGTACCAGGAGAAAAACGCGATATTGTCGATGCCGAGCCCGGCGCCGGCGACCGGGGAACCGAACAACATCGCCGCCGGATGCTTGCCGGACCAGTAATGGGTCCAGGCAAACCCCGCATCGACCAATCCCTTGTCCACTGCGTCCAGTGTATCGGCCACGCTGACGATGCTACCCGCGCCGAGTATCTCGAACGTCACCGCGCCGCCGGTCATCCGCGTGACCGAGTCGGTATAGTCCTTGAGCAGCGTGTTTGAATCGTTCGCCAGCGGAACCGTCGACTGAATCTGTATGTTCACGTCGCCGGCCACTGCCCCGCCGAAGGGCATCGACGCGGATGCGGCCAGGAGCAGACAGGCCGAAATGAGTGCGCGGCCCGAAGTATCGAAAACCATCACGAATGTCTCCTCTCCAAGGTGGTAGATGTGGCGTTACGCGCTGTCGTAGTCCTTGCGCGGGTCGGGCATAGTTCATCGCCCCCCATTCCGCGTGCGCGTCGGCAAAACTACTCACCCTACCCGGCAGGTGACAATCGATTTTCGGACCTGATTCTTCAATCCAGGTAATGAGCGAAGGCGACGCCCCAGGGGGTTAGAAACATTCACGCCGTTGCTCTGTGCGGAACATTAAAAGCCAGCCCGGGCGGGCAACACGATTGTCGAAATCATGCGCACGACGTTCCGCAGACCGCCGCGTGAATGACCGGTTTGGTCGTCAGTCAACGATCGCCGGTTATCCTTGGGAAAGTACGCTGCAACCCGAACGCCGCCACGTCAGGACGAGAATCGTAGCCGCTTGTAGATTGCCGAACAGCAGGAAGGGAGATATTTCCGGCGCGAGACCGCGAATCTCTCCGGACAGGTTCATCATCCCCTGAAACACCACCGCGGCCAGGATGCTCCAGTCCGTCACGCTCGGCGTCAGCGCGACGCCCGACTTGATGAGATCGTAAACCGGCCAGACCAACAGGATGTCTACCCACCAGCCGACTGAGACGCGGCGAACGTCGACGAATCGCCGCCACAGGTCGATGAGCGATTCCCCGCCCTCGCCTGAGGTACGCTAGCGTAACACCCGCCACAAGCGGCCCCGCGCCTCCGACACGGAAGAAGAGCACCCTGGGAAACCACCAGACGGATTCCGTGAAGTTGAAGATCGGCACCCAGAACAGGTACGCCCAGCCGAGATAGATGACCGGGAATCCCAGGAGTCTCATCCTGTTAGCTGCCCTCTGCTACAGATTTCACCTGTCAAGAGGGTGTCCATCTTCAGAGATAGACGTGCTCGGGAATAGTTCTTCCACCTGTTACGTCAACCGTGGTTACCGATGACGTGATCCACGGTAACCCTCAAAGGGAACATAGACCGGCCAACTTGTCCTAACAGTTTATTTGACAGGGATCGGCCTCAATTAGAATCGCAACACTGAAATGCAATGTGGCGATAACCTCAATCTCATCGAAATTCCTTGCCGGAAATTTTTCCAAACTCGCTCCGGAACAATATTAGCTTGCCATGGCACCTAACCACTGTTGGCTCTTACGCTTTGGATGCAGCAGCACGTCACGTCTGTCCGAATGAACGTATTCGGCTGCGGAGGTCATCTTTTCTCCGACGCTTTTTCGCGGTTAGGTGTTGACGGAATGTGGATCGTCAAGCCGCAGGATCGGATTGAGTAGAAATAACTTGATAACCCGACTCTACTCCACACGATACCGAGAATTCGAGTGGACGGGGACTCGAGACTTGCCGCCTTGTTGGTTCTTGTTGATCAGACTGTTCGTCAAAACTAAAATGCTACTACTGTCGATGTAAACTCTAATACAACATGACGAGGCTTGCCAGATTGCAGAGTGACGTGCAATGTTCACCGAAGGACTACTTTCTGTTACTGTTCGAACAGGTCGATGGGATCAGTTGAGGAAATTGCGCGGAAATATATTTGAACTGTCGCGCAATCCCGGATCGGATTATCGGCATCCGGATTACTAACGCAGAATCGACAACGGCCGGATTTGTAGACCGACGAGGAAAGGCGCTCAGCTGTTTTTTTGCCGGATGACAGCCACCAAGCATAATAATAATGAATCAGGGGCGTGTCGTCTTTGCCGGCAGAACGGTTACCCGAATCGGAATAAATATCAAGGCTTTGCCCTGAGCAGCCGTATAAAAAGGGGGGATCCAATGAGAACAATGTCGTTCCTGTTAGGCGCGCTATTGTGCGCCACCGGCATCGCGCAGGCCCAGCTGGATACGGGCCCCGCCGGCGATGCACCGTTTCGGCAACTACCACCACCGTCCGGAACCGGCGACGAAGCGACAGCCGCCGAGATACTCAACGGCAGTTGGGGCAGCTCACAGGGAAGGAGCTACCATCTCGAGGAAGGCAGCTTCAGCCGCGACGGCAAGTCCACGATGCGACTCGACTGCGAACGGCGGCTCGACATCGAAGCCATTACGCCGATCTTTGAATGTACCGGCACGTGGTTTGAAAGAGACGGCAGTGAGGGCGGCGGTTACCTGGGCACCCTGTATTGGTCCGGCCAGCGCCAGTCCTGGTATCTCGAGGGAGCGTACAGCTTCGCCATGGAGCCCGATCGCTGGTACGGACTGAACTATGGTCCCCACGAAGGCACGGAAACGGTTCGCCCGCTGGTTTACCGCGATCGCGGAGCGGCCGCCGAATCGGTCGCCCCGGGAATCGCGATACTCAGCGGACTCTGGGCCAGCGGTGACACGCGCTACGAGGTGACGGACGGCTTGTTCTGGCGCGAAGGCTCGTATGTCACGCTGCGCCTGGTATGCGATGACGGAAACGGCGACGATCCGCCGGTGTTCGAGTGCAGCGGACTTTGGTTTGGAAAAATGGGTGAGAACGCCGGAGGCTACAAGGGCACGTTGTCTTGGTGGGACGACCCCGGATACTGGTACTTCAAGGGACTCTACAACCACCTCACCGATCCCGACCACTGGTACGGGAAGAATTTCAGGCAGCTCGAGGGACCTGGCGGCAGCAAGCCATCGACGGAGGTGGCCCGCCGAGCGCCACCGAGCGGTGCACCTTCCGCGCGAGACACCGACGACGAGTCGTCGCCTGCTCGTGATGACGGTACGACTGCCGTCGCGAACGATACGGAAGGCGGCGGCGCGAAATCGGCCACCCTTGAAGAGGTTCTCGACGCGACAGACGACGAACGGCTCGCCGCGTGTATTCGTCGCGCTTACGACGCCCTGGTATCGGCCGGGCTGAAAGTCACGTTTCGCCGCGTGAACGCTGTGTTCGCCCACGACGCGAATTTTCGCGCGCGCATTCGTTGCCCGAACGCCGGCGACACAATCGCGACCACCGGTATCACCATTTTCGCGCACGAGGACCGGGATCCGACCGGTCTGCGCGATACCTTGCTGGGGGCCATGCGATGAAGCGTTTGAGAAAAACACACGCCGGCATGGCGCTCGCACTGGTTGCCTTGGAGTCGATCTCGCTGCTGGCACCGGTGGAATCTGCACAGGCCTGGATCGGGCAACCTCGCTGTACCACTTCCATGCTCGAATCGGTGGACAATTACCCTCCCCCGGTATCGTGCAACGACCTCAATTCGCAACAGGCGATCAAGGACGCGATGTACGATATCGCCGACGCCT
>JAUIEZ010000102.1 GCA_030429665.1 Gammaproteobacteria bacterium
ATCGCGAGCGGATCGAGGCGCAGCTCGCCCGAAACCCGGTACTGGTCACGGCGCTCAACGCGATGATCGGCTACGAGAAGGGCGCCGCCATCGCCAAGCGCGCCTGGGCGGAGGGCCGGCCCGTGATCGACGTGGCGGCGGAGATGACCGACATCCCCCGCGAGGAGCTCGAGCGTCTTCTCGACCCGGCGCGGCTGACCCGGGGCGGCAACGTCGGGTAACACGGCGGGTCGTATCGTGCCAGGTGTCGGCGTGGACTAGGCACGCGTTCGTTTTCGTTCCACCAGCAGCTTGGCGCTGGCCAGCGTCCCGATGCCCATCATCGAAATGGCGGCCGCCATGGCCGACGGGCCGCCGTCGTGAAACATTCCCACCAGCACGCCGACGCCGGCGGCGAACGACATCTGCACGAAACCGAACAGCGCCGAGGCCGCGCCCGCCATCGTCGGGAACGGTGCGAGCGCGCCGGCCATGGACTGGGGCATGACGACGCCAACACCGATCATGTACGCCATCATCGGCACGATCACCGCGGCGACGTGGTCCACCGGCACCAACGCGCCGACGTACATGAGTGTGCCAGCCGCGGCGCACACCACCGCGCCGGCCTTGAGCAGCACGTCGGTGCCCAGCCGGTTGCTCAAGCGGCCGCCCAGCAGGGTGCCGGTCATGTAGCCCGCGACGACCAGGGCGAAGAACAGCCCGAAATGCTGTGCCGCGTAGCCGAAGTGGTCGATGATGACGAACGACGAGCCGGACAGGAACGCGAAAAGGCCGCTGAACACGAAGCTGCAACTCATGACGTAGCCAACATAGGCGCGATGGCCGAGCAGGTGGATGAAGTTGCGCAGCATGGTTACCGGCCGGATGGCCGACGGGTCCTTCTCCGGAACGGACTCGGGCACGGCGAACGCCACCACCGCCATGGCCGCCAGGCCAAACAGCGCGAGTGCCACGAACACGGACTCCCAGCCCAACGCGACCACCAGGTAACCCCCGGCGAGCGGCGCGACGGCCGGCGCAAGCGCCATCGCGGTACTCACGTAGGACAACACCCGGGCGGCGCGGGCGCGGCCGAAGATGTCGCGTACCATGGCGCGGCCGAGCACCGGACCCGCGCATGCCCCCACCGACTGCGCAAAGCGCCAGGCGATCAGCTCCCCCACGTCGTCCGCGGTGGCGCATCCCGCCGACGCCGCCGTGAACAGCAGCAGCGAGAAGACCAGTACCGGCTTGCGCCCGAAACGGTCGGACAACGCGCCGTAGAACAGTTGGGACACGGCGAACCCGGCGAGAAAGACGCTCAACGTCAGTTGCACGGCGTCGATACCGCCACCGAGAGCCTGCGCCATCGACGGCATGGCCGGCAGGTACATGTCCGTCGACAACGGTCCCAGCGCAACGAGCGCGGCTATGATTGCGGGTATCGCACGGGAGTCCTTTCTCAGCATGCTTCCGTCGCCGGGGCGGATCGGGGTAACGTGTGGTCGTTCATGCAGGGCTTGCCGTGTCGTCGGGCGACGCGCCACCGCTATTCGCCATCACGGTGCGGTTGCGTCCGGCGTGCTTGGCCCGGTAGAGCGCGTCGTCGGCGCGGGAGATCCACTGCTCCAGTGATTCGCCGCCCACGTACTCGGCGATGCCGATGCTGATCGTGCAACAGGAACCCTCCCGGGTTGCCTGCGACGACGCTTCGGCCACCTGCTTGCGCAGTCGCTCCGCCAACGGCCGGGCCGCCGGCGCGGCGAGGCCGGGAAGCAACACGACGAATTCGTCGCCCCCGTAGCGCGCGAAGACGTCGCCGTCACGCGTTTCGCGGCGCAGGTGTGCGGCCACCAGCGACAGGATGCGGTCTCCGGTGGCATGACCCATGGTGTCGTTTACCTGTTTGAAATCGTCCACGTCCAGGAGCATGACGCTCGCCGTACTCCGGGCACGTATTACGTCGGCCAGTTTGCGGCCCGCATCGAGGAAAAACTCACGCCGATTGCGGATGCCGGTCAACTGGTCCACGCTGGCCATCTCCCGCAGCAACACCTCTCGCTCGCGGTGGCTGCGAATCTCGAGGTAGAAAATCCAGAAAATCAGCCCCGAGAACGCCACGCCCGCGCCGACGAGGTAGGGACGCAGGTTGCGCCGCACGTCATACGCCGAGGTGTGATCGTCCCACGTGAGGACGGCAACGGTGGCGCCGTCGAGATCACGCAGCGGAAGTGTCAGAGACGGCGGCGGGGATCGCCCCGTGTCGGCGAGACGCAAGCCGGGGATTCGATAGAGTGCGGCGATGGCGGCGACGCGTTCGGCATCCAGCCGCCGCGCAAAGGCGATCGTCGTGTCGTCCGACTTCCCCGATTCGACATCTTCCGCCAACCGGTTCACGACCAGCAGGTAGGCGAGTCCATCGACATCGATGTACCGTGCCCGGGTCGCCGCCCGTTGCATGTCCGCGCGTGCGTCGGCGATGCCGCGCCGCGCGCGTGACACTGCCTGTTCGAGGACATTGGGGTGCGCCCTCTCACCGTCGAGGAAGCCGGTCACCGCCTTGGCGTCGGCGCCGACGACGAATGCCAGGTCGACATCGACCTCCTCGAGGAGAAGCCTGTTCAACTCCCGGTCCCTGCGCACCGGGTTCGGCTCGTCTGTCCCGGTAACCCGGGCGGCGTTGCGGTAGGCGTACTGCACCAGCAGTTCGGCAAGCCGCTGTTCCTCCACGGACAGCGCGACCTCGACGCGCTCGCGCATGTTCCCGCGCGCCAGCGCGTCCACCGTCGAGCTGCCGTACTCCGAGAGCGCAATCAACGTGGCCACGCTCAGTCCAACCACCAGCGAAAGCGGCAGGAATACGCTCAGTCGCCGAAACCAGTCAGCTAGGCCCACTTTGCCTGGTTCCGGTAAATTCGGAACACGACATGCAAGGCGCGGAACGCACCGGGAAACGTTCGGCGAATCGGGCCAGGGACGCGAACATGAACCTCGTCGACCGGCGTCGCGTCGGCGGATTCTTTCGCGATCTCATGTCGTCGCCAACTGGCGCACGACGTAGTGCAGGATGCCGCCGTGTGCGTAGTACTCCCATTCCTTCGGCGTGTCGATGCGAATGGTGGCCTGGAATTCCACCGTGCCGCCGTCCTCCCGGGTGGCGGTGACCGTAGTCTCGCGGTCGCCGGCTTCGAAAGCTTTGACGGTGTAGGACTCGGTGCCGTCGAGACCGAGCGTGTTCGCGTCGTCGCCTTCGGCGAACTGCAGCGGAACGATGCCCATGCCGACCAGGTTGGAGCGATGGATGCGCTCGTAGCTCGTGGCGATGACCGCTTTCACCCCGAGCAGCATGGGCCCCTTGGCCGCCCAGTCGCGCGATGAGCCGCTGCCGTACTCGCTGCCGGCAATCACCAGCAACGGCACGTCCTCGTCGGCGTATTTCATGGCGGCGTCGAATATGGTCATCTGCTCGCCCGAGGGTATGTGCCGGGTCCAGCCTCCCTCGGTGCCCGGTGCCAGCTGGTTGCGCAGGCGGATATTGGCGAACGTGCCGCGCATCATGACCTCGTGGTTGCCGCGCCTGGAACCGTACGAGTTGAAGTCCTTTCGCTCCACGCCGTGGTCGCGCAGGTACCGCCCGGCGGGACTGTCCGCCATGATGGCGCCGGCCGGCGAGATGTGATCCGTGGTGACGCTGTCGCCAAGCAGGCACAGCACGCGAGCGCCGGCAATCGGCGAGATGCCCGGCGCGTCGGCGCCCATGCCGGTGAAGTAGGGCGGATTCTGAATGTACGTCGAGGCGGCGTCCCATTCATACTGGTCGCTTTCGGGTACCGGCATGGACTGCCAGCGTTCATCCCCGCGGTAGATGTCGGCGTAGCTCGAGCTGAACATTTGCGTGTTCAAGCTCGAGGCAATGGTCTCGGCGATTTCTGCCTGGCTGGGCCAAAGATCCTTCAGGTACACCGGCCGACCGTCGGCATCGGCCGCGAGCGGTTCGTGGTAGATGTCGATGTCCATGCGCCCGGCGATGGCATACGCAACGACCAGCGGCGGCGAGGCGAGGAAGTTCATACGCACTTCCGGGTGGATGCGGCCCTCGAAATTTCGGTTGCCGGACAATATCGAGCATACGATGAGATCGCCCTCGTTGATGGCGCTGCTGATCGACTCCGACAGCGGGCCCGAATTGCCGATGCAGGTCGTGCAGCCATAGCCGACGAGGTAGAAGCCGAGCGTCTCCAGGTCGTCAAGCAGTTTCGCCTTCTCCAGGTATTCGGTGACCACGCGCGACCCGGGCGCCAGCGAAGTCTTTACCCAGGGCTTGATGCGAATCCCGCGTTCGGCGGCATTCTTCGCCAACAGTCCGGCGGCGACCATGACCGCCGGATTGGACGTATTGGTGCACGAGGTGATCGCGGCGATCACTACCGCGCCGTCGGACAACTCGAAGGCGTCGGCGCCGCTGCCGACCGTGACCCGGCCGGTATAGCGGTTCGCCTCGGCTGCCACCGCCGTGGCGCCGCCCTCGTCGGCGAAGCGCGCGGCGTCGTCGTTCGTCGTGCCGCGCCCGCCGCGTTCGGTCTGCAGGTCGTGAAGAGCTTCGACGATGACCGGCTTGGCGCCGCCGAGCGGTATGCGGTCCTGGGGCCGGCGCGGACCCGCCAGGCTCGGTTCGACGCTGGCGAGGTCCAGTTCGATATGCTCGCTGTAGTTCGCCTCGCTCGCGCCGTCGACCCGGAACATGCCCTGGCACCTTGCGTAGTTCTCGACCAGGGCGATCTGGGCGGGATCGCGTCCGGTCAACTCCAGGTAGCGAATCGTCTCGTTGTCCACGGGAAAGATCGCGCAAGTCGCGCCGAACTCGGGTGACATGTTGGAGATGGTGGCGCGGTCGGCCAGCGGCAGGTGCGACAAGCCGTCGCCGAAGAACTCGACGAACTTGCCGACCACGCCGTGCTCGCGCAGGAGTTGGGTCACCGTCAGCACCAGGTCGGTTGCCGTGGCGCCTTCGACAAGGCGCCCGGTCAGCTTGAAGCCGACCACGCGGGGGATCAACATGGTAACCGGTTGGCCAAGCATGGCCGCTTCCGCCTCGATGCCTCCCACGCCCCAGCCGAGCACGCCCAAGCCGTTTATCATCGTGGTGTGCGAGTCCGTGCCGACGAGCGTGTCCGGGTAGGCCAGCATCGTGTCGCCTTCCTCGCGGGAGAACACCACCCGGGCCAGGTACTCCAGGTTTACCTGGTGAACGATGCCGGTATCGGGCGGCACGACCTTGAAGTTCTCGAACGCTCGCTGGCCCCAGCGCAGAAACGCATAGCGCTCGCGGTTGCGCGCGAATTCGATCTCGGAGTTTCTCGCGCGGGCGTCGGCCGAGCCGTATGCGTCGACCTGCACCGAGTGGTCGATGACCAGTTCGGCCGGCGCCAGCGGATTGACCGTCGATGCGTCGCCGCCGAGCGCTCCCACCGCGTCGCGCATGGCGGCAAGATCGACGACCGCCGGTACGCCGGTAAAATCCTGGAGAATCACCCGCGCCGGCGTGAAGGCGATCTCGGTGTCGGACCCGTCGCCGTCGGCGAAGCCGATCAAGGCGCGGATATCACTTTCGGTGACGTTCGTCCCGTCCTCGTTGCGAAGCAGGTTTTCCAGCAGGATCTTTATCGAGAACGGCAGCCGCTCGAGCGTTTTCGCGTCCGTCGCGCGGTCAAGCTGGTAGATCGTGTATTCGTTGCTGCCCGACTTCAGCGTCGCGCGCGCGTCGAAGGAGTTGGTCATGGTGGCGTCACTCCCCGTTAAGGTTCGGTAATCGGGTTCGACCGCGGCTTGCCCGGAATCGACTGGATTCCGGCGGGAGGAAATCGATCGCCGTCCCGTCTCGGCCGGCCGCCGGCCGTACTTTGGGTCAATACCTTAACATTGCGGCGAGACCGCGGGAAAAAAGCCCTCAGACGTCGAGATTCATCCGCAAGGGGCAGTGGTCGGACCCCATCTGCGCGTCGAGGTAGTCGGCGTCGACGATTCGCTTGAACGTCTTCTCGCAGGTCAGGAAGTAGTCGATGCGCCATCCCACGTTGCGGTCCCGCGCGCGGGTGACCATGTCCCAGTACGAGTACACCTCCACGGCGTCTGGATGCAGCGCTCGCCAGACGTCGCGCCAGCCGTCGCCGACGACGCGATCCATCCACGCGCGTTCGTCGGGATGAAAGCCGATCTTGCCGTCATTTTCCTTCGGCCGCGCAATATCGATCTCGTTGTGGGCGACATTCATGTCCCCGCCCACGACGACACGGTGTCCGGCATCGCGAAGCAGATTCATGTGCGCGTGAATGCAATCGTAGAACTCGAGCTTCTCACGCCAGGCCTGCTCGCTCTTGCCGCCGTTGGGAAAATAGATCGACATGAGATCCCACGTCTGCCGCCCGAGCCTGAACGACAGCCACGCAACGCGGCCTTCGTCGGCGTTCGGCATGTGGGGCACGTCGGTGTGAAACTCGGCGCCCTTGAATTTCGCCGATACCGATTTGCGTACCCACAGTCCCGAGCCGGCGTAGCCCTTTTTCTCGGCGCTGTGATAATACTGCTCGTAATCGGCGTGCTCGGTAAGGAACTTGCTGAACTGCTCGCGCGTGCCCTTGATTTCCTGCAGCAGCAGGAAGTCCGGTTGCTCGGCCTCGACGAGCTTTTGCAACTCGCCCTTGCGCTCCACGGCGCGAATACCGTTGACGTTCCAGGTGATGAGTTTCATCGGTGAATCTTTGACGTACGTCTTGTCCGCCGGCGCGCACTGGCGCGGCGGATCCGAAAGTGGCCGGCAGGATCAGCAGTCGCCCAGGCGCTTCGCCGTCCAGTTCATGTCCATCGACATCGTGATCTGGCCCATGGACATGTTCATTTTCATTTCGCCGTTTCCGGTCTGCCCGTCGGTCTGGAAACGGCCCTTGATCTCGCCCGTGGCCCCGCCTTCCATGTTGCAGGCCATGGCGAAGGTCAGGGTATCGCCCGACAGGTTCTCGTCGACGAGTTGGCACCCCTCGGCGCCGTCCATCATCTCGCGCGGATCGAAGGATTTCTCGGTGACGCATTCGGTGTTGGTTTCCGTGACCGGCGAGCCCGTCATCGGGTCGGTTCGCGTCATGGTCGTTTCCCACAGGCCGGGATTGAGATCGAGAGACGCCGCCTGCAGTACGGGCGGCAACGCCATCGCGAAGCATGCGAGGACGAGGGTGCGGATAGGCATGAAGGGCTCCGTGTCGTCGGGTTGGTCGGTGTTATCGCCGCGAAACGCGACCGCATCATGGTAGCATGAATCCGCCGGCGCACCCGCGCGTACGCCGGTCACCCGCGCACGGTGCGCTCAGCCTCGCGGGGCGAGTGAGAACTCGTTCGAGATGTTGCGCATGATGGGACCGACGTCTCGCGTCGTCGGCGCGCTCAGCGCGGTGATGATGTCGTCGAAGATATCCGGCGACGGCGATGCGCACCGATCCGCTCCGCTGCCCTCGGGGTCGCCATTGCGCTGGGCGCGCAACTCGGCGAGGACGCGCGCGAGCAGGTGTTTGACCAGCGCGGAGGCGTCGATGGCGTCGTAGCGCATCGCTTCGGCCATGCCCGAACTGAGCCACCAGAGCTTGCGATAGGGTTCGCGTCGATCGAGGGCCGACAAGTAGGTCAGGTCCTGCTCAATGCGCGCGAGGGCGTCCTTGTTCGTATCGTCGAGCATCCATTCCAGCAGGCTGGCCTCGAGGTCGCGAATTCGCTCCTCGAGCTCGCGGCAGATAAATTGGCCGTAAGACATGGCACCACCCCCGGTAGTTTGTTTCTTGATGCCGGTCGGCCAATGTAACCCAGTGCGCGGATCGCGGGCAACAAGGGGTCGTGGCGTTATTCGCCGGCGCGGGCCGTGGTCGGAGCGAAATCCGCGGCCGGTGGGCGTTTCCCGGTCGTTCTAGATCAGCCGCGCCGGGTCGAGCCGCGCGCGCAAGTCGTCGAAGGCTGGCGGCACCGCTTCGCCCCCGATCAGCGACGCCGCGAGCAACGACATCGCCGGTGCCGTCTGGATGCCGTAGCCGCCCTGGCCGGCGAGCCAGAAGAAGCCCTCGCTGCGCGGGTCGAAACCCACGACCGGCACGCGGTCCGGCGCGAACGTGCGCAGTCCCGCCCATTGGTGCTCGACGCGGGTGACCGGTTCGACGACCGCCCGCTCGTAGCGGTGCAGACCCTCGGCCAGCACCATGTCGTCGGTGAAGGCGTCATGGGGCGGTAACGGGTCCTCGTCGGCCGGCGAGACCATGAGCTTGCCGCCCAGGGGCTTGGCGTACCACGTCTCGTTGACGGAACCGAACAAGGGCCAGGACGAAACGTCGTGGCCGCCGGGCGCCGGCAGCACCGCGGCCGAGCGGCGGTGCGGCACTAGTCCGAGCGGTTCGAGGCTGGCCAGCGCGGCGATCTCGTCGCACCAGGCGCCGGCCGCGTTGACCACGATTGTCGCGCGCACGGGCCCGCATGCCGTGTCGATGTGCCAGCCGGCGCCCTCGCGCCGCAGGCCGGTGACCGCGCTTTCGGTCTCGACGCGAGCACCGTTGCGCCTGGCGAGCCGCAACCAGCTCTGCAACAGCCTGTCCGCATCGATGTCTCGTGCGGCGGGTTCGAGGCAGGCGCGGCGGATGCGGTGGCGGTCCAGTATCGGCACGCGGTCGAGGGCTTCGTCCACCGACAACTCGACGATGCCGGGCGCCGCGGCGAGCACGGCGCTCATTGCCTCTTCCTCGCCGTCCATCGCGATCAGCAGTTCGCCGCGGGGCGACAGCAGCGTGTCTGTTTTCAACTCGGCGGGAGGCGTATCGAGATAGGCTTCGCCAAGGGCTGACAACGCGCCGATGACCGGACCGCCGTAGGTGGGGATGAAAATGGCGGCCGAGCGCGCGCTGGCGTGATAACCGCAGGCCGGCTCGGCCTCCACGACCGTGACCCGGGCGTGCGTGGAGATCATCGCGGCGCAGCCGATGCCGGCAATGCCGCCGCCGATGACGACGACGTCGGTGTCAGCGACGGCGCTCATGGGCGGTCAAGATCTGCCGCCAACGCCGGCGTCGGCTCCGCCATGCTCGTGCTTGGACGGGCGGTATGTGCCGCGACCTGGTTTGCGATTGCCATGGGATACGGCGTTATGCCAACGGGCGGGCGCGCGACACGCCCGCGAATCCCTCGACGAAGCTGGCCAGGTTCAGGCCCAGTTCGTCGCACAGGTAGCCGCCCTCCTGGACCAGCAGGGTCGGCAGGTGAAGCCCCGCGCAGGCGGCGCCGATGCGGCGAAAACCCGCGGTGGTCACCGACAGGCCGCCGAAGGGGTCGCCCTCGAAGGCATCGAGCCCCAGTGCCACGACCAGCACGTCGGGTGCGAACAACGCGACGCGTTCGAGGCCGATTTCAAGCGCATCGAGGAAGCCGTCGTCGCCGGTGCCGCGCGCGATGGGAAGATTGAGGTTGAATCCCCGTCCCGCCCCCTCGCCGCGCTCCCGGGCATGACCCCAGAAGAACGGGTAGTAGCGAATCGGGTCGGCATGCACCGAGACGGTAAGGACGTCGTCGCGATGGTAAAAAATGTTCTGGGTGCCGTTGCCGTGGTGCAGGTCGACGTCGACGATGGCGGGCCGCAATCCCCGCGACCGGAACCACTGCGCGGCGATGGCAGTGTTGTTGAAATAACAAAAGCCCCCGGTGAGGTCGCGGAAGGCATGGTGCCCCGGTGGCCGGCAAAGCGCGTAGGCGCAGGACTCGCCGTCGGCCAGGAGGTGCGCGGCGTGCATCGCGGTATTCACGCTCCAGCGGGCCGACTCGAAAGTGTCCGCCGATATCGGGCAACTCGTGTCCATCACATGGTAGCCCACCTGGCCGACCGCCGATTTAGGGTAGCCGACACCGCGCGAATCCGGGTGAATGTTGGGCACGACTTCCTCGGACGCGTCGGGGATGCGTTGCCAGCGTTCGAATATGTGCTTCAGGAAATGGATGTACTCCGGCGAGTGGACCGCGGCGATCGGTGCGCTTCCGTAATCGGCCGGCGTGACGACGTCGAGCCCGGCCGCCTGCGCCCCCGCCAGCAACGCATCGGCGCGCGCCGGTTGCTCGGGGTTGGGTTTTCGCGCGCCGCTGGAAAGAAAGTGCTTCGGGTAGTGACGCTTTTGCTCGGAATGGAATACCGCTTTCATGTCGACTTCGTGGCGTTTGTTGACGGAATGGTCCGGGGTCCGGATCAGTTCTCGATCAGGGCGTCGAAACGGGCATCGGTGAGCATCATCACCCGGTTGTCCGGGTCGGCGTCGAAGCCCAGCTGCTGGTAGAACTTCAGGGCGTCGCGGTTGAGCACGTGAACCGCCAGCCGCAGGTAGGCGGCTTCCCAGGCGGTGCTGGCGCGGCGCATGGCGTCGACCAGCAGCGCCCGGCCCACACCCGCGCCGCGGTTTCGTCGCCTGACGAACAGGTCCTGCACGTACAGCCCGGGTTTGCACCGCCAGGTGGAGAACTCGGGAAAGTAAATGCAAAGACCGACCGCTTCGCCCTTGTCCTCGGCGATCAGCGCCTGGTACAGACGGTGCTCTCCGAACCCGTAGCGCTCGAGCGCGCGCGTGTCCGCGTGGTAAGGCTGCGGGTCGCCGAGGGATTCGGCAAGGCCGGCGAGAAGCTGCTGGACCGATTCGACGTCTTCGACGGTAGCGCTTCGAATCACGGCATGGGTCATGAATTCATTCTTCCTCGGGGCGGATGCGAGACCGTCAAAAGCCGGTCTTGTCCGGCCCCTTGAGTTGAAGTAGTCGGCGCGCATCGTCGGGGGTGGCGACGGTTCGCCCGAGCCCTTCGACGATGGCGCGGATCTTGGCGACCTGCTCGGCGTTGGACGCGGCCAGGCGTCCGCGTTCGACGAACAGGCTGTCTTCCAGTCCCACGCGCACGTGACCACCCATGGTGGCGGCGGCCGTGGTCAGCGGAATCTGGTGCCGGCCCGCGGCGAGAACCGAAAACACGTAGTCGTCGCCGAACAACTTGTCGCCGATGCGTTTCATGTGCACCAGGTTCTCGACGTCGGCGCCGATACCGCCAAGGATGCCAAAAACGAACTGCACGAAAAAGGGTGGCTCGACCAGCCCGCGCTCGGCGAAGTGAGCCAGCGTGTACAGGTGGCCGACGTCGTAGCATTCGAACTCGAAGCGGGCGCCGCGCGATGCGCCGAGCACGTCGAATATGGTCTCGATGTCCTGAAAGGTATTCTTGAAGACGAGATCGCGACTGCTCTCGAGAAACGGCTTTTCCCAATCGAACCGCCACGAGTCGTAGCGCGTGGCGGCGCCGAACAGGCCGAAATTCATCGAGCCCATGTTGAGCGAGCACATCTCGGGCGCGGCGGCGAGCGCGCCGGCGAGGCGCTCGTCGAGGTTCATCAACGCGCTGCCACCGGTGGTGATGTTGGCAATGGCGTCGCAGCCCGACTTGATGCGTCCGAGGAAGTCCATGAACAACGACGGATCGGGGGAAGGGCGCCCGTCGGCCGGATTGCGTGCATGCAGGTGCAGGATCGCCGCGCCGGCTTCGGCGGCGGCCACGCCCTCGCGGGCGATCTGCTCCGGGGTGATGGGCAGGTGCGGCGACATCGTCGGCGTGTGCACCGAGCCGGTGATCGCGCAGGTGATGATGATGCTCGACATCAGCCGGCGCGGCTCACCGGCGCGCGGTCGAGACCCGCGCTCGCCGCGAACCTGTCGAGGCTTGCGCGCAGCTTGGTCATGATCTCGTCCACGTGAACGGTTTCGCAAATGAGCGGTGGACAGACCATGAAGTGGTCGCCCGCGAGGCCGCCGCGCGTTCGCCGGGAGTAGATAATCAGGCCTTCGCGATACGCAATCTCGACGAGTTCGCGGTGTGCCTCGACCGAAGGCGGCAGCGGCGCCATGGTGTCGCGGTCGGCAACCGTCTCGAAGGCCAGCAGCAGCCCCAGGCCGCGAACGTCGCCGATGAACGGGTATTCCTCCATCAGGCCTTTCAGTTCGCGTTTCAGATGATGGCCGATTCGCTCGGCATTGCCGACGAGATCGTTGCCGGTGATCTCTTCGAGCACGGCCAGTCCCGCCGCGCACGCCAACGGGTTGCCGGCATAGGTGTAGCCGTGAATGAATCCTCCGGCGTCTAGCACGGCCTCGACCATGTCGTCACGGGCGGCCATGGCGCCCAGTGGCACGTAGCCGGCCGCGTAGCCCTTGGACAGCACCACGATGTCCGGCGACGCGTCGAAATGCTCGGCGGCAAGAAAGCGGCCGGTGCGCCCGGCGCCGGTCATGACCTCGTCGTAGATGAGGATCACGCCATGGCGCGTGCAGATGTCGCGTATGCGCTCCATGTATCCGGCCGGGGGAACGAGTGCGCCGGTGGACGCGCCGCCCACGGGTTCGACGATGAAGGCGAGAACCGTCTCGGCGCCCTGGCGCATGATCTCGACCTCGAGCATGTCGGCGTAGCGTCGCGCTCTTGCCGCCTCATCGAGATTGTCGCGGTCGAGGTAGCAGGTGGGCGCCGGCACCTTGGGTGATTCCGTCATCATCGAAGCAAACGGCGCGGTCATCGGCGTATAGCCGGTCAGGCCGAGCGCGCCCAGTGTCGCGCCGTGGTAGCTCGGGTAGCGCGAGATGATCTTGTAACGTTGAGCCTGGCCCGTCGCCAGCGCCCACTGGCGCGCCAGCTTGATCGCCGATTCCACCGCCTCGGATCCGCCGGAAACGAAGAACAGCTTGTTGATGCCCTCGGGCATCAGGGCCGCGGAGCGGGCGGCCAGTTTCTCGGCCGGCTCGTTTTCGAAGTGCAGTCGATAACCGAAGGTGGACTTGTCCATCTGCCGGCGCATGGCGTCCAGCACGCGTGGATTCGAGTGCCCGATGTTGCATACCATGGCCCCGGAAGAGCCGTCGAGGTAGCGCTTTCCCTCCACGTCCCACAGGTAGACGCCACTGGCCCGTTCGAGAACCGGCCGTCGCAGCCTGGACTGGTAAAAGAGGTGCGACGGCGGCGCGTCGCCCCCCGTCATGCCGCGTCTCCCGGCAACAGCGCGCACTCGCGGGGCCTGAGGTGAAGGGCGACCTCGCTGCCCTCGGCGAAGGGGCGGCCGTCGATCATGTTGATGGCCTGCAATTGCCGCTCGCCGACGCGCACGAAGTAGCGCACCGCCTGGCCCTGGTAGTCGACCGTTTCGACGCGGCCGTCGATGCGTATGCTCCCTGAATCAGTCGGCGCGTCCGTGGCGCGCAGGGTAAGGTGCTCGGCGCGAACCACGAGCTTGCCGCCTGCGCCGGCGCGGGCACCGCGGGCACGGTCGATCGGCACGTGAAGGTTGCCGAACGGTTCGACGTCGACGACGGCATCCTCGCCGTTCACCTCGGTGGTCCGGGCCGGGAAGATATTCGACGCGCCAAGAAATCGCGCCACGAATTCCGATGCCGGCGTATTGTAGACCGCTTCCGGCGCGCCTACCTGCTCCACCACGCCGGCGCTCATGACCACGATGAAGTCGGACATGGCCAGGGCCTCGGACTGGTCGTGCGTGACGAAGATGGTCGTGACGCCGAGCCGGTGCTGGATGCGTTTCAGCTCCACCCGCATGTCCTCGCGCAGATTGGCGTCCAGCGCCGACAACGGTTCGTCGAGCAGCAGCACGTCGGGCTCGATGACGATGGCGCGCGCCAGCGCGATGCGCTGCTGCTGACCACCGGAGAGCTGGCGCGGGTAGCGGTCGCCGAGGTGCGGTAACTGGACGAGTTCGAGGGCCGCCTCGACCTTCGTGGCGATTTCCGACTTGGACACGTCCCGGTATTTCAGGCCGAACGCGACGTTGTCGTATACCGTCTTGTGCGGAAACAGGGCATAGTTCTGGAATACCAGGCCCAGGTTGCGCTTGTGGATGGGCACCTCGTTGACACGGCTGCCCTTGATCCGTATTTCGCCGTCCGTGGGGTCGAGCAGGCCCGCCACCATGCGCAGCGTGGTGGTCTTGCCGCACCCCGAGGGCCCGAGCAGGGTCACGAAGCTGCCCTCGGGAATCGACAGTGACATGCGGTGCACGGCGGTGAAGGCGCCGAACTCCTTGACGATGTCGGTCAACTCTACGGCCGGTGTATCCACGGTGTTCGTCCTGGTGCTGGGTTGTTCGAAAACCGCCCGCGCGGGGTTCAAGTCCCCGCGCGGGCCATGGTGCCTAGTAGCCGCGCTGGATACGGCCGAACTGCTTCGACCATTCCTGCTCGTTGCCGTTCCAGTAAGCCGGGTCGGCGAAAGTCAGCGACTCCAACGTACCGCTGGGATCGAAGGCCGGCAACGTGGGGATCTTCTCGCCCAGATCCACCTTGTTCGGATCCAGCGCCGGCGGATAGTTCTGCCCCTCCGCCACGGCGATGGCGGTGGCGGGCTCGAGCATGAAGTTGAGCAACTCCTCGCAGGCCTCCATCGGACTGCCCTTGATGACGAATATGCACTCCTGCCAACCGTAGCCGTTGGGCGGGTCCATGTAGCCCATGTCGTGTCCCTGTTCGCGCAACGCGTAGATGCGCCCCGACCAGCCCTCCGTGGTGTAGATTTCTTCCTCGGCCAGCAGGCTCATCAACTCCGCGCCGGAACTCCAGTACTTCAGGGCCAGGTCTCGATGCGAACGGATGGCGTCCCAGATGGCTTCCATGTCGGTGGCGCCGTTCGGATCCTGGTCCGTCTGCAACGCGCCGTACCAGATGCGCGTGCGCCAGTCGCCCCAACCGCCGATCTTGTCCTTGAATTTTTCCTCGATAAGCAGTTTCGCGCCCAGTTCCTGCGCCATGTCGTCGCTGATGTGCTTGCGGTTGTACGCAATACCGGTGGTGCCGTAGTCGTAGGGCACGCAGGACAGCTTGCCGTCCGTGACCTTGCGGAAAACGTCGACCAGCTTCGGGATCACGTATTGCAGGTTTGGCACGTTCTCCTCGTTGATGGTCGTGGTCAGTCCCAGGCCATGGTAGCGCGCGTAGTCGAAAACGCCCGACAGGTGCGCCAGGTTGTACTCGCCCGGTTGGCTGGAGCGCACCCGAGCCAGGTACTCGTCGCCGCCGCCGAAGGTGCCGTCGACGACCTTGATGCCGGTTTTCTCCTCGTACGGCGTGAACGCATGCTCGCGGAAAGCCTCGGACACCACGCCGCCCCAGCCGTCGAAGCGAACCTGCTCGGGTTTGGTTGCTGCCGCGGCGTAGCGGGAGAACGGCGAAACGACCCCGTAGGCGACACCAGCGGCGCCGATCAGCCCGAGGAACGTACGACGATCGACGTCGCCGTTCCTGTAGCGTTCGAGTAGTCGTTCATAACGTTTGCTGTTGTCCATCGATTTCTCCAGGTGTAACGGTGGTTGTGGAGACGGCGCTAGCCGCCCCGTCGGCTCGCGATACGGCGCGCCAACGCCGCACCTAACAACGGCAGCCCCACGGTGAGCACGATCATGACCGTGCCGAGCGCGTTGATCTCGGGACTGATGGAGTTTCTGAGCATCGCGAAGATCTGGGTCGGGACGGTTTCGATGCCGCCCGGCTTCCAGAACAGCGTGCCGGTGATGTCGTCGAATGAAATCGTGAAGGCGAACAGTCCGCCGGCAAAGATGGCCGGCGCCAGCAGTGGCAAGGTGACGGCGAAGAAGGTCTGCACGGGCGAGGCGCCCAGGCTCAGCGAGGCCTCCTCCACGTTGCGCGTGATGCCGACCAGGCGCGCCTGCACTACCAGCACCACGAAGGGCATGGTGAATATCACGTGACCGAGCAGCAGCAGCGGGAAGCTTTTCGGCAGACTCAGGAACTGGAGGAAAAGAAGCAAGGCCACCGCCAGCACCACCTCGGGTACCAGGATGGGCGCGATCAGGATGGTGGACATGAACTGCTTGCCCGGAAAATCGTAGCGTACCAGCGCCAGCGCGGCCAGCACGCCCAGCGCGGTCGAGATCAGCGCGGTAAGCGCGCCGAGCAGGAAGGAGACCTGGAAAGCGCGGATGATGGCATCGTTGTTCCACAGTTCGACGAACCAGCGCAGCGAAAAGCCGGTCATCGGGAAACTGCCGAACTGGCTCTCGTTGAACGACAGCAGCACCACCACCGCCACCGGCAGGAACATGAACAGGTAGACGAAAATGACGTGCAGTCGAATCCAGGCCCAGCCGCTCATTGTCGATTCTCCTAAGAAAAGCTCTTGGCGATCTGGCCCATGCCGATGAAGCGGTTGTAGACGGCCACCACCGCGCCGAGCACCACCAGCAGCACCAGCGACAGGGCCGATCCCAGCGGCCAGTTGAGCTGCACGATGATGGCCTCGAAGA
>JAUIEZ010000103.1 GCA_030429665.1 Gammaproteobacteria bacterium
GCTTCGAATTGGCCTCGCGGTCCAGGTGGATGGCCAGCGAAGGGACAACCGCCACCGGTTTCTGGAAATTGATCAGAAGCGAACTGACGCCGCCACGCGCGTCGCGGTAGCTGACCCGGCCCGCGATCGACAGGTCGCGGTCGAACCACGGGTTCAGCAGTGCGCCGCCGTAGACTTCCACCGCCAACTGGCGGCAGGACTGGCGGGAAATGTCCGGTTCCGGCTTCACCCGCAGACAGGGGCTGTCGGTATGCGCGCCGACAATGCGCAGGCTGGCCGAATCGGGATCGTCGTCGCCGAGGATGAACGCGCACAGGGAACCGTCGCCGCGCGTGACCATGTAGCGCCCGCCGGGCACGAGTTGCCACCCGTCGTCCTCGGCCAGCAAGGCAAACCCGGCGTCCTCCAGCGACGTCACCATGTTCTGCACGCAGTGGAAGGGCGTCGGGGAGGTGTGCAGAAAGCGCAACAGGTCGTGGTTGAAGTTCTCCTGGGTCACGGCGTGCGGTCCGCGTCGGCGGTTTCGTTCAGCAGCCACGCGTTTTCGCCCTGGCGATCGCCGGAAAACGGGTACAGGTCGCGGTCGGCGAGCTGGGACGGCTTGACGTTGGCGATGCTGCGGAAGATGTTCTCGATGCGGCCCGGAAAGCGCGCCTGCCACTCGCGCAGCATCTCCTTGGTCGCCTGGCGTTTCAGGTTCGATTGCGATCCGCAAAGGTTGCAGGGAATGATGGGAAAGCCGCGGATCGCGGCGTATCGCTCGATGTCGGATTCGCTGCAATAGGCCAGCGGGCGAATCACCACGTTCTTGCCGTCGTCGCTGCGCAGCCACGGCGGCATGGCCTTGAGCGTGCCGTTGTAGAACATGTTGAGGAACAGCGTCTCGATAATGTCGTCTCGGTGGTGTCCGAGTGCAATCTTGTCGATTCCGTTGGCCTCGGCGAATCCATAAAGCGTGCCGCGACGTAGCCGCGAACACAGTCCGCACATGGTCTTGTCCTCGGGCACGACACGCTTGACCACGCTGTACGTGTCGCGCTCGATGATGTGATACGGTACGCCGAGCGACTCGAGGTAGTCCGGAAGGACGTGAGCGGGGAAGCCGGGTTGCTTCTGATCCAGATTGACGGCGATGAGTTCGAACTCGATCGGTGCCGCTGCCTTCAGCGCCAGCAGCATGTCCAGCAGGGTGTAGGAATCCTTTCCGCCGGAAAGGCAGACCATCACCCGGTCGCCGGGTTCGATCATGTTGAAATCGCCGATGGCGCGACCGGTATTTCGGCGCAGCTTCTTGCGCAGCTTGTTGAACTCGAGCCGACCGCGGCGGTCCGTTGGGGCGATTTCCAGCATGTTTCGGGAGAGCAATGTTTCAGGCACGCCGATGGTGCCGTATCTATCCTATATGGTACAACAATGAACCTGTGCCGTATGCCCGCGGGTGGTCGCCGGGTCGTACCCTAGATTCATGATTGCCAAGGTACTAAAAACCCTGCTCGTATCGCTGGTGGGGATGCTCGTCCTCGCGGCGATCGGGCTGTATTTCGTGAACACCGAGGCCGGGCGCGAGTGGATCGCCGGGCATGCCAGTCTCTACGCGGGGCAGGCGGTTCGCATCGACGGCCCCGTGTCGGTGCATCTGTCGCCTCCCGGCATCAGCGTCGTCGATCTGCACGTGGCCGTGCCCGGCGCCGACGTCGACTCCACCGAAGGCCGCTGGTTGTCGGCCGGGCGCGTCGAACTGACGCTGCCGGGCTTGTCGTTGCCACCCTCGGCGGGGGCGCCGCTCCTGGTCGTCGCCCGTGACGGCCGGTTGAACATGCGGGCCTACCAGGCGGCGCGCGACGACGATACCGGCGGTTCGATCCACATTCCCCTGGCGCCGTTCGCGTTGAGCGCGCGGGTGCAAGACTTTACCGTCGTTCCGCTGGCCGAGAACCTTCCCGATCTGCGGTTGCATACGGCAGAGCTGTCGTTCGACCCGGCGTCGGGTGCGACGCTCGACTCCCATGCGGTGCTTGGCGAGAAATCGATCGACGCGCGGGTGGATATAGGGCTCGCGGACGAAGCGACGGCAGAGTCGGTGCCGGTGGACGTTGACGGCGTGTTGAACGTGGCCGGACTGTTTATCGCCGTTCGCGGCGCCATTGCCGATCTACGTACCCTCGAAGGCCTCGACGTGGCGCTGACAGCCGGTGGAGACATTGCTCAAAGCACCGGCATGTCCACCGCTTTCCAGGAGCAGGAGGTCACCGGCCGGCTGACGGGAGACTTCGGTTCGCTGGTGTTCGACATGGAGCGCCTCGAGGCGCGGACGGAAAATGGCCGCCTGGCGCTTTCCGGGCGCATGTTCCAGCAACGACAGCGCGTGGTAGTTGAAAGGGGCCGCATCGACGTCGAGGCGACCGACCTGTCCGCCTTCCTGGGTGAGTTCGGCGTCGATACGAAACTGGCGATGCCGGCTTCGTTTCGCGCCAGTTTCGACGGGGACTACGACGGCGCCGATATCAGGTCGATGGTGCTGGAGCTCGATGATTCGCAGGTTTCCCTGCGAGGTTCGGGCCGGGTCAGTCTCGACGATGACGGCGAAGCGCGCATCGAATCGGGCGAACTGTCGCTGGAGGCGGCGGACATCGCGACGCTGGTCACCGCGTTCGGCGCCAGGTCCTCGCCGGTGCGCGGCCGCCTTGCCGCATCGGCGTCGCTGGCCGGCACGTTGTCCGAACTGGCGGTTTCCGGGATGCACGCCGAGCTAGCCGGGGCGGCAATCACCGCGACCGCCGGCGGTATCGTGTCGCTCGTCGATGGCGCCACGTCGTTCGAGCTGGCGGTCGACGCGAGTGCTTCGGATATCGCGGCCGCCATCGTCGATGTACCGATGCCCGAATGGTTCGGCAGCACGGGCAGGGCGTCGGGTACGCTTTCCTACGGGGACAAGCGGTATTCGCTGACCGGGTTGACAGGCGTGTTCCGCGGCGCGCGCGGCGAAGCCCGCTTGACGGGCGACATCGAGAACCTGGCCGATCTCTCGACGCCCGCGGTCGACATCGAACTGGACGCCGGTGACGCCCGCGGCGACGGCGTCCGCCAGCTCGCGGTACACGCGGCATTACCGGGCGGGATCGACGAACCCGGCACGTTGTCCATCGACGGGCGGCTTGCGCGCGGCGCGATCTCGTTCGAGGGCGAGGTCGCCTCGCCGCGCGAGCGTCGCGGCATCGGCGGTGTTTTTCGATTCGAGGCCGACCCGGACGTAATCAAGGGGGCCGGCCCCGGCGTCGACGGCGCCGCGGTGCTCGCCGGACGAATCGATATCGGCGATCTCGACGCGCGCGAATTCGTAGTCAATGCCGCCATCGAGGGAACCGACGGGACAGTGAAATACGAGGGAAGCCTGGACGACTCGTTTGCCGGCGGCGGCACGCTGAAGATCGAGTCGATGGACCTGAACGTGCTCGCCGCCCTGGCCGGCGTGACGACCGATTTTCCCAACGTCGGCCGGCTGCAGGGCGAGGTGGTGCACGATGCCGGCAGCTTGACGATCAAGTCGATCGATTTCCACACCGGCGCCTCGAGCGTCAACGGCGCGATTCGACTCGTGTGGCCGACCCCGGAGCGCGCCGCCACCCTCGTCACGATCAATGCCCGCTCTCCCGACCTTTACCTTGCCGACCTCGGATTGGAGAACAAGGAGCCCGACCAGGCGTACTATTTCTCGCGCAATCCGCTACCGCTCAAGTCGCTTCGTAACGTGGACCTGGACGTAACGCTCAACGTCGATCGGGTGCATACGAAAGCGCTGGACTACCACTCGGTGGAACTGGTCGGGCGGAGCCGCGACGGCATGCTGCGCCTGTCGTCGGCACAGCAGTTGCTCGGCGGCGGCGACTCGACGATGTCGACGCGCATCGATGCGAGGCCGGACATCCCGGTCGTCGCGTTCAAGCTGACGCTGAACGGCATCGACCCCGGCGAGCTGAGCGTGGTAAAGGAAGGCGAAGGGAAATTCAGCGGCGACATCGACGCGGAGCTGGACATTCGTGGCGCGGGTGACTCGGTAGGCACGATACTCGGTAACGCCAACGGACATTTCCTGGTGCGCATCAACCACGCGGTGTTGCCGAACCGCAAGCTGAACCTGCTTTCGGCCGATTTCCTGTTTGAAACGTTGCGCACCGTGAACCCGTTCATCCGCCAGAGCGAGGAACTCGACGTCGAGTGCGGCGTCATGGGGTTCGTGGTTCGCGACGGGACCGCCGTCGCCGACAAGACGGTGGTCATCAAGGGCAAGCGGCTGTTGATCGTCGGCGAGGGAGAAATCGACCTGGGCTCGGAAAAGGTGGCTATGGTCATTCGACCCAAGGCCCAGGACGGCATCGGATTGAACACCTCCGGCCTGGTGAAGTTCATCGGTATCGGCGGCACCCTGGCTGAACCGGAGATACGCACCGATCCCAAGGGTTTGCTGATGACCGGCGCCAGCATCGGCGCCGCCGTGGCGAGTGGCGGGATGAGCCTGTTCCTGCAGAACATCTTCGATCGTCTCACCACCGGGAAGGGCGAGTGCGAGCGTGTCGAGGCGGCATTTCGCGATCGGCTGGCGGGGAACCCGGTCACCCGCCGCGCGCCGGAGAGCGGACGGACCGGCGGTTAGTCCGGCCCCGCCGGCTCAGGCGCCCTGAGGCTACCGGGACACGTAGCCGCTGGGCATTTCGAGAACGGCCATGGTCACCCGCGACAGGCAAACCGTCTTGCCCGCCTCGTTCACAATCACGACCTGCCAGACCTGGGAGGTCCGCCCGAGATGCGCGGGGCGCGCGGTGCCGACGACGAACCCGTCTCTTACCGCGCGAACGTGGTTGGCGTTGATCTCCAGGCCCACGCAGTGGTATCGCGACGTGTCCACGCAGAAGGTGGCGGCCCAGGAGGCCAGGGTCTCGGCCAGCAGCACCGAGGCGCCGCCATGCAGCACGCCGGCCGGTTGCCGTGTGCGGTGGTCCACCGGCATGCGGGCGCTCAGGTAATCGTCTCCCATGTCCACGAGTTCGATACCCAGCGACTGAAGCGCCGTGTCCGTGGCGAGGCGATTGGCTTCATCCAGATCGATGGGGTTGACCCATATTCTGTCGGGCATTGAGGGGCACGGTCGTTCGAGATGGCGGCGCCAATGATAACCGAAACGCCGCGTGTTCCGCCGGCGCTGATTGCCCCGTCGTCCGGCGCACGGCCCCGGCGCCGTCGAGTTGCCGGTGCATGGCATCGTCCCAGCCCTCGGTCAGGCTGCGGAAAATCCAGTTGCCCCGGGTTCGCAGGCGGCGGTAGGCGGACGCGAGGTCGAGCAGCAACGTGATTCGCCGGCTGCGGCAATACAACTCGCCGTGATCGTGGGTTGCCACCGGCATGAAACCCATGACCCGGGTGTGGAAGCCGTAGGGCGAGTGGGGATCGTCCTCGAACACGTCGGTGACGTAGTGAGTATATTGTCGGCGTACGGTGTCGGTCGTAGCCGCGCGCATGAGCGCCACGGCGACGAACATCTGGTTTCGGCGGCTCGGAATGACGGCGAACCGGCCGATTTCGGCGATGCGGTTGGCGGCGAGGAAGCGCCGGATGTCGACCGACTTATCGAAGAACTCGACCCCGTAGTCGGCGTACTGCTCGACGGGCGGCGCGTAGTGGACGCGAAGAACGCCGATCGGCCGGGTGCGCAGCGTCGCCACGAACCAGGCGATGTCGGGGTCGGACAGGTCCGATTCCGGCAGCTGCGATTCGGCGTCACGAACCCATTGCTTCTCCTCGAGATAGGTGGCTCGCAGCACCTCGAGGGCCTTGCGGCGGGTCGGGGCGTTCTTGACCGGGGAAACCTTGATGGTGGCGGGAGTCATGATGGGACACCTCCGGGTGTACGGGATCAAGCGAAAACTTCTGTTTGTGCCACGGCTTCCGGCACAGGTCGGCGATGGCGTGCATGATGTCGGCATGCCAGCGGCGCACGATCGGCGTCCCGGCCCGCTCGCCGCGGGGACAGGCCGGCGGCGACATCGGCGAAGCAATGACGAGTCTCGCCCTGGCGTCCGGAGGCTTGCGCGGCGACCGTTCGTGACCGGGGTAGGTGATGCCCACGGGCACCACGGGAGCGCGGCATTCCAGGGACAATCGGGCGCAGCCGTAGCGCCCGCGCAACAGGCGAGACGTGTCGCGGTTTGTCGTGCCTTCCGGGAAGATGCCCACGGGTCTGCCGTCTTCGAGCGCGGCGCGCGCCGCGTCGTAGGGCGAACGGTCGCCGCCCAGCAAGGGTCTCAACGGTTCGAGGATTGCCGGCCGGGCCGGCTTGCCGGAGACGGTGATGGCGCCCGACCGCGCGTATAGCGCGGCGACGCCGGGAATGAGCTTGAAGTTCCAGTCGGCGAGGAAATGGACCGGCAGGCCGCCGCGCGCCATGAGCAGTACCGCGGGCAGGATCACCGCGTCCCGCCGCGACTCGTGGTTGGCCGCGACGATGAACGCGCCGTGACGCTCGAGAATGTGTTCGAGCCCGGAAACCGACTCGATGCGCGAGCGGATCAGCGCGATCACCGCCCGGTTAAGAAATCGATTGACGGGGCTGTTCCGATGGTGAGGCAGCGGCCAGCGCCACAGATCGGCCAGGCGAGCCGTCAACCAGGGAGCGTCATCCGGGGAAGGGTTGTTGGTCAATGACGGCATGCGCACGATCCGGTCCAGACGTGCAGGCATCATGCCGCCGCATACGTTTCAGCTTGGTTTAACGCGAGACGATGTCACGCAACTTTCATGCGGCTCAAGAATGCGCGCGGCCGCCGGGGCGGCGGGTTGCCGCGCGCCCGATGGAGTGTCAGCACACTAGGTCGAGCGCTTTTTCGAAGAACACGCTGTTGGGGTCGTCCCGGTATGCACCGAACGGTCCGCGGCGATGGTATCCGGCGCGCGCGTAGAGCGACAGCGCCTCGGCACCGGCGGCGCCGGCCTCGAGTCGCGATACCGCAAGACCCTGGCGCTCCATCTCTTCCTCGAGCGCGTCGAGGATGCGCCGCGAGATACCCAGGCCGCGATAGGTGGGTTCGACGAAGACGCGCTTCACCTCGCCGTACACGCTGTCATCGGACATCCTTTTGAAGGCGCCGCAGCCGACCTGCTGCAGGAAGTCGAACGCCCCGACGACGAAGGCGTCGCTGCCGGCCAGGTCGTCGATGCTGTCGAGGTGGTTGCTTTCGGCCGGATACAGCGCCCGCATTTCCGCGTCGAGATGACGCACCAGGGTGGTGAATCCGGGCGAGTGAACGTTGCATCGAGCGATGGTGATATGCATGGGACGGCGCAATAACTCGTCTGCGTCGCGAAGCCTGGCTCGGGCGGCGATCGTCGTCGACAAGCGGCTTGTCGCTCCCGCGCCGTGTTGCTAAAGTGCCCGTCCGGTCTTGACACGGTAGAGACGGGATACATTCGATTACTACAGATTCCGACAGGAGGAATGCGATGATTCGTGTCGTCGGCGGGCTGTTCGCAGCTTGCATTCTAACCCTTTCAGGCACCGCCGCACAGGCGGCGGATACCACGCTGCGCATCTCCCTGCAGCTTCCCTTGAAGAGTCACCTCGGGCAGAACCTGGAACTGTTCAAGAACGAAGTCGAGAGCACGTCGCAGGGCGCCATCGCCGTGGAAATCTACGATTCGGCACAGCTCTACAAGGACAAGGAGGTGCCCGCGGCGGTCGGCTCCGGGGCCATCGAGATGGGCGTGGCGTCGCTGACACGATACGTCGGCGACATCCCTGCGGTGGACATCTTCTACATGCCGTTCCTGCTGAACAGCGAGGAGAAGGTGCGCGCGGCGGTGGCTCCCGACTCGCCGATCCGCGGACCCCTCGACGAGGCCATCAAGGAGACCGGATCCACCGTGCTGTGGTGGCAGGCCTACGGCGGGGCCATCATGCTGTCCAAGGACGAGCCGATCCGGACGCCCGCGGATCTGGAAGGCAAGAAGGTGCGCGTGTTCGGCAAGACGCTGGGCGATTTCGTCACCGCGGCCGGCGGCGCGCCGACGCTGATCTCCGGTTCGGAGCAATACCTCGCCTATCAGCGCGGTACCGTGGACGTCGGCATGACCGGCGTGTCCGGCGTGAAGTCCCGCAAGTTGTGGGAGGTCATGGACGTGATCAGCCAGACCAACCACGCGGACATCGAGTTCATCGTGGTGGTCAACACGAAATTCTGGGAGTCGTTGCCCAACGAGCATCGTGAACTGATCCAGGCGGCGGCGCGCAAGGCGGAAATGGATGTGCGCGACCGGATGGCCGCGATCGAGGCCGAAGCCACCGCGGAGGCGAAGGCGAACGGCATGAGCGTCCATACGCCCACCCCGGAGGAAGTCGAGGCGTGGAAGGCGGTGGCGCAGCCGGTCTACGACAATTACCTGGAAAGTGCCGGCGATCTCGGCGCGCAGATCATGGAGGCAGCGCGGTCGCTGTAGCACAACGACGCTGGACGATGCGCCGTCGCGGCACGAACCGGCGATCCGGCGGCGCATCGATACGCCCATGAATCCTTTCACCCGGCTGTCGATCGCCCTGGCCTGGTTGGCCGCCGTGCTGTTCGCCGCCAGCGGCGTCATGCTGTCGTTCGAGGTGGTGGCGCGCTACTTCTTCACTCGTCCGACGATCTGGGCCGCGGAACTGTCCCAACTATGCCTCATCTGGGGCAGCCTCGTCGGCATGCCGTGGGTGCTGGCGGCGCGACGGCATATTCGCATCACCGCCGTGACGTCCATTCTCTCGCTGCGAACCGCCCGGGTGTGCGAGTTGGTCACGCTGCTGATCGTGGCCGTTTTCAGCGCCGCGGTCATGATCGAAGGCTGGCATATTTTCGCCGATTCCTTCCGGCGCGGACGAACCACCGGCTCGCTGCTCGACCTGCCTGCCTGGGTGGCCGAGCTCGCCGTGCCGGTGGGTTTCGCGCTGCTGCTGGTGCAGGCGATGATCGAGGCCGTGGGCGTGGCGCGGCACGGACCGCCCCCGGATTCCGGTCACGCCGTGGAATGACCATCCTGTTCATTCTGTTGGCCCTGTTCGCGTTGCTGCTGGCGGGGTTGCCGGTGGCCTTCGCGCTGGGAACGCTGGGTCTGTCGCTGCTCGTTTTCGGGGGGTTCTCCCCGCTGATGGCCCCCCAGGCCGTGTTGTCCACGCTGGACGGTTTCATCCTGCTGGCGGTGCCGTTGTTCCTGCTGATGTCCAATATCCTGCTCAAGGGCGGCGTGGGCCGGGACCTGTTTGCCGCCGTGCACGCCTGGGTGGGGCATTGGCCCGGCGGTCTCGCGGTGGCGACGATCGTTTCATGTGGGATATTCGCGGCCATCTCCGGGAGCTCGGTGGCGACTGCCGCGACGATCGGGACCGTGGCCCTTCCAGAGATGATCTCGCGCGGCTACGAGCGTCGTTTCGTGTACGGGCTGCTGGCCGCCGGCGGCACGCTGGGCATTCTCATTCCGCCCTCGATCCCGATGATTGTCTACGGCTTCGTCACCGAGGAGTCGGTCATCGCGCTGTTTCTCGCCGGGGTGGTACCGGGACTGTTCCTGTTGCTGCTTTTCGTCGTTTTCTCCATGGTTCACGCCCAGTTCTTCGGCGGTCAACAGAAACTCGCAGCCGCGGACTGGCCGACTCGATGGCGGGCCAGTATTCGCGCATTGCCGTCGTTCGCCCTGGCGCTGTTGATCATCGGCGGTATCTACACCGGCGCGTTCACACCGACGGAGGCGGCCGCGATTGGATTTGCGGCGGCGCTCGTGATTACCGCCCTGGTGCTTCGAACGTTGACCTGGCGCGGATTTCGCGAGGCGTTGTTCGAATCCATGGTGACCACCGTGGCGATTCTCCTGATCATCGCGGGCGCGAAGATTTTCGGCAAGGCGATCACGCTTTACCGCATTCCCCAGGAGATCTCCATGTTCATCTCCCAAACCATCGACACGCCGGTGATGTTCGTGGTGGCGGTGTCCGGCGTCTTGCTGCTCATGGGCCTGGTGTTCGAGGCCCTGTCGATGGTGTTGATCATGACCCCGGTGCTTCTGCCGGCTGCCGTGGCCATGGGCCTCGACCCGATCTGGTTCGGCGTCTACCTGGTCATCATGGTCGAGTGCGCACTGATCACGCCGCCGGTCGGATTGAATCTGTACGTCATCCAGTCCGTGGCGCGGGCATCGCTTACGGACGTGTCGCGCGGCGTGGTGCCCTTTCTCTTGTTGATGCTGCTGACGGTCGTTTTCCTCTACGCCTGGCCGGACCTCGCGCTGTACCTGCCGTTTAAGTTCTAGCCGATCCTTTCGACGCGAGGATCGTGGCGCGAAGCAAGCGGAGGCTCAGGCGCGATCGTTCTCCCGGCGTCGTCGCTCGGTCTCGGCGTAGTTGTCGTAGAACTCCTGCAGCAAACGGCGCACCGAACGACTGTAGCCCGCGGCGATGCCCAGGAGCAGGGTGCTCGCCGCGGCGCCTTCCGGGTGGCGGTCGATCCAGCCCCGCAGCAGCGGATCGATATGGGACTCAAGCAATTCCTCGAGGCCGTCGATGTTATCCGCCCTGCGTCGTCGTCGATTGCCTCGCCGCGACGTGATCCAGTACGACGACGCGAGAACGATCGTCGTGAGCGCGAGCAATGCGGCGCCGGTGACGAGCGCGGCGAGCGAAGGCGTCATGTGCCGGGCGAGATGCAGGTAGAGCGCAAGGGACAGGAATACCGCGGCGCACACGGCGAGCACGACCGCCAGACACCATGCGAAGGCGCGTATGCGAATGCGACGACTTGCCCGCATCGAAAGCGGCTGGCTCCGTTGCGCCCGGCGTGTCAGCTGTCGAGCAGCTTGCCGAGAATGAATCCGATGCCGAAGGCCGTGGCCACGCTGGTCAGCGGTCGTTCCTCGATTTCGTTCTCGAGGTTGCCCAGCGTGTCCTTCGCCCTGTCACGGGCCCGTTCCGCGGTTCGGCGTACGCGCTCGACGCCCTCGTCCGCGGCGTCGCCGGAAAGTTTCTTGATAGCGTCGGCGACGCCGGCAAGGTCTGAACGCAATTCGGCGATCTGCGCCTTGAGGTCGTCAATGTCCTTTTCGGTCGTGGCGGCCACTGTCATCCTCCGTCCAGGTAGTGCTTGATTTTCTACTCTAGCACATGCGGCATTCGAACATGCAAACGCACCAACCGGCCGCGGTGTTACCATGTACGCTCGGCGTCGGGCGTACCCGCGCGGTCGCTCGGCGGGAACTATCATGCGAGGTGAACGCGCATGCCTTACACGTCCTTGCCACGCCCTTCCCGATCGCGGGATCGCGCGTGTCGCGATCGGTGTCGGTGAACGACGAACGCGATTTTCGCGGATCCAGGCCGGCCGCCGAGGAATCCGCGGCCGGGTCGCGCGACGATGCCGGATCCGCGCGCGCCGAGGTGCTGCTCGTCCGTTCGGTGTCGTTGTCGGGCATCTTCTTCTTGATGGTGTTGTACACCATGTACTTTGCGGCGTCGTTGATCCTGCCGATCACCCTGGCGCTGTTGCTCAACCTGTTGTTGTCTCCGGTTTGCCGGTTCATGGTGTCGTTGCGTATCCCCCGGACGCTGAGTGCGTTGATCGTCATGCTGTCGGTGGCGGCGACGATGGCAGCCGGCGTCTACGCGTTGGCGGCGCCCGCGGCGGAGTGGATGGAAACCCTGCCCACCGAACTTCGCCGCCTGGAGTACAAGCTTGCGTGGGTGAAGGAGCCGATCAAGAAGGTGCAGGAGACCAAGGAGCAGGTGGACCGGATCACCAATGTAAACGATGACGATGCCGCGCCGCCCTCCGCGCAGTCGGGCGGCTCGGTCAGTCTCGTGGACGCGGTGCTCACCGAGACGTCCAGCATGCTCTACGGCGTATCGGTCATGCTCATCCTGTTGTTCTTCCTGCTGGCGTCCGGAGACGCGTTTCTGAAGAAGATGGTGCAGGTCACGCCGACGCTGGCCGACAAGAAGCGCGTGGTGGAAACCGCGCGCGACATCCAGCGCCACGTGTCCGTGTACCTGGGCACGATCACGTTGATCAACATAGGCGTCGGTCTCGTCGTTGCCGCCGCGATGTACCTGCTGGGTCTGCCCAACCCGCTGCTCTGGGGCGCCATGCTGACGGTGCTCAACTACATCCCCTACCTGGGACCGCTCATCTGCATTGCGGTGGTGGCGTTCGTCAGCCTGCTCACGTTTCACACGCCCGGCCAGATCCTGTTGCCGCCGCTGGTGATCCTCGCCGTCAACATACTCGAGGGGCAGTTCATCACCCCGATCCTGGCGGGACGGCGCCTGTCCCTGAGCCCGGTGGCCGTTTTCCTTTCGCTGGTCGTGCTGGGCTGGATTTGGGGCGCCATCGGCGTGCTCATCGCGGTGCCCATGCTGGTGACCATTCGCCTCGTATGCGAGCATATCGAGCCGTTGTCTCCCGTCGCGACGTTCCTGCAGCGGCACTAGACTTTTCAATTCGAACCAAGCAACCCGATTCGCTACCACCATGAAACGACCCGCCGAACGACTTCGTGAATTGCTCGACCGACCCGGTTGCCTGACCATGCCGTGCTGCTTCGATGCCTTGTCGGCCAAGCTCATCGAACAAGCGGGCTTCGGCCTGACGTTCATGTCCGGGTTCGCGGTATCGGCGGCGCGCATCGGCGAGCCCGACGCCGGATTGATGTCATACGGCGAAGTGATCGACCAGGGGCGCGACATCTGCGAAGCGGTCTCGATCCCGGTTATCGGCGATGGCGATACCGGCTACGGCAATGCGATGAACGTGCGGCGCACGGTGCGCGGGTTCGCGGCGGCGGGGTTTGCCAGCGTCATGATCGAGGACCAGCTCGCCCCCAAGCGCTGCGGCCACACGCGCGGCAAGCAGGTGGTGTCCCGCGAGGAGGCGATGGATCGAATCCGCGCCGCGGTGGACGCCCGCGAGGAGGGCGCGGATGTGCTCATCCTGGCGCGGACCGACGCGCGACACGAGCACGGTCTCGGCGAGGCGATCGAGCGGGCCGCGGCGTTTGCCGAACTGGGCGCCGATATCCTGTTCGTCGAGGCGCCGCGAAGCGAAGCGGAGATGCGCCAGGTCTGCGAATCGCTGCCGGGTCCCCTGATGGCCAACATCGTGGAAGGCGGTCATACCCCCGCGCTGCCGGTCGCCGAGCTGGCGGACATGGGGTTCGCCATCGCGGCCTATCCCCTTACGCTGCTGTCGGCCGCGATGCGCGCCATGACCGAGGTGCTCGATCGCATGGCCGCGGATCGTCCCCGTGACGAGTTGCTGATGGATTTCGAGTTGTTGAAAGAGCGAATCGGGTTCCAGCGCTACTACGCGCAGTCCGATCGCTACGCGAGCGCCCAACGAGTCGACTGACAACGCGGGGCGGTCGGCGCATTGCCCGGGGAGCGCCGTCACGTCTTAGTCTTCGGCGATTCTCGACAGGATCAGCCCGTAGAAGGCGTCGGAGGAAGCCTCGAAGCGCCAGCCCACGTGAGCGCCGCAACGAGCACAAACCTGCACCCGCCAGGCGTATCCCGGGAACCAGGTGTCGCGCGAGACGTTGGCACCGTTGTCGCGGCAGTTCTCGACGCGGCGAAAGCAGCCGATTTCGTAGTGGAAACCGTGGGGATTGATGCAGTGGTGGCGGTGCGCGCCAAGCATGCTGATGCGTTCTGGATTGCGCGACAGCACCGCCCGGCATGTGGCGCAGCGAAGTCGGGTCGCGCGCGCATCGCACGTGACCGGGCCGCCGGAGAGGTCGCGTCCGAATTCGTCGAAACGTTTCAGCATCGCTCGTTCCGCCCCCCGGCGTGAACTGGACATCGGCGGGAGGCCGTGTCATCTTAGCACTCATGAATCCGGTACGCTTCGTCGTATTGTGTCTGGCCGTCGCGACGACGGTATCTCCCGCGGCGGCGGAAGACGTTGCCGACGCGCAGCTCGCCTATGCCTACGAGGTGTTTCTTTCCGAGGACCCCGATGGTGCGTTGAGCGCCGACATCTGGTTGAAGCTCGGCAACGTCCGGCTGCGGCAGTTGCGTCACGCCGATGCGCGGGAAGCCTACCGGCGCGTCGTCGACCTGGCCGGTGACGAGGCGAGCGTGGAAACGATGTTGGCCGGACGGCTCGGAATCGGGTTGTCCTACAGCGGCGAGGAACGCTACGAAGACGCGGTCCGCGAGCTCACTGTCGCGGTCGACCAGTCCCGCGACGCCCCGCTGCGGGGCAACCTGGTGGCGATCTATCGCGAACTGGCCAACATCGGCCTGCACACCGAAGACTACGTGTCGGTGATCCGCTACGCCGAGACGGCTCGCGGCGCCTACGACACGATGGGCTACTGGGAGGACGAGGCCGTGATGCTGCTGGTCATCGGCGTCGCCCACGCCGAGACCGGCGCGCTCGAAGATGCCGCCACCGCCCTGCACAGAAGCTACGACTTGTTCACCGAACGCGGCGCCGGCGACGTGGATCACCGCGCGCAGGCCACGCGGGTGGCGCGCATCGCGCGTGCGTACGGAATCAACGACAAGCGCTGGTAGCTGAAAGCTCCCTAGTGCGACCGACGGCCGTGCACGTTGCGCACGCGGTGGCTGCGACGCATGAACTGGCGATAGAGGATCGGGACGAAGAACAGCGTCAGCAGGCTGGAGATGCTCAGGCCCCAGACGATGGACGTAGCCACCGGCCCCCACAACAGCGAACGTCCACCAAGGCCGGTGGCCAGCGAGAACAGCCCGGCGATGGTGGTCAGCGACGTGATCATGATCGGCACCACGCGCCGACGCGCCGCGTACACGATGGCGTGCAGCACGGTGTACCCGTCATCCAGGCGCGCATTGGCCGCGGAGATCAGCACGATGGCCGAGTTCACCGCGATGCCGGCCAGCGCCACTACGCCGTATAGCGTGAACAGGCTGAGCGGCGTCTTGCTGAGCATCAGCCCGATCACCACGCCGGTAAACGCCAGCGGTATGCTCGACAGGATCATGAGCGGCTGGAAGTAGCTGCGAAACTGGGTGCCGAGGATCAGGTAGATCAATCCGATTCCGAGCAGGAACAGTTGACCGATGGCGTCGAGACTTTCCTGGATATCGTCCAGCACACCGGTGAAATCCAGGCTGATGCCCGGGTGGCGATCGCGGATACCGTCCCAGTATTCGCGGATGTCGTTGTTTACGGTTACCGTGTCGGTGACCTCGGTGTCGATATCGCCGACCACGGTGATGGCGCGGCGGAAGTTATAGTGGCGAATGTTGCCCGCACCGCGCTCCACCGTCGGCTCCAGCAAGGTCGACAGCGGCACGTCCTCGCCGCCGGCGCCAGGCAGGGTGAACTCGAGCAATCGCGACACGTCGTGGTGAGCGATGTCGTCCGTCTTGAGGCGTATCTCGACCTTCTCGCCGCGGTCCTGGAAGCTCGTCAACACCTCTCCGTCGACCAGGATGCGCAGCGTTCGGGCCAGCGTGGCGGCGTCCACGCCGGCCCGGTTGAGGGCGTCGAAATCGGTTCTCAGGCGATACTCGAGCTGGCCCCTGGCTTCGTCGTCGGAGACGTCGAACACCTCCGGCTTCGAATCGAGGAAGGCCTGGATGTCGGCGACCGCCGCACGAATGCGCTCGAAATCGTCCCCGCGTACCTTGACGTTGATTGGCTTGGAGGTCGGCGGACCGCCGGCCAGTCGCAGGAACGTCACCCTTGTCGGCCCCGTCACCGCCTCGACGCTCGGGCGTAGCGCCTCGATGACCTCGTCGACGCCGCGCATATTGCCTTGCGCGGGGTTGAGGGAG
>JAUIEZ010000104.1 GCA_030429665.1 Gammaproteobacteria bacterium
CCGATTCCAGGTCGGCGAGCTGTGAAAAGTCCGAATAATGCAGCTCGAAACCGACGAGCGTGCGGGCGAAGGCCGTGATCGAGTGAAACCCGTGCTCGGCGTGATTCCGCGCGTTGACGAAGGTCTGCATCAGGAGCAGGGCGGTCTTGGCGGTGGTCAGCCGTTCGAGGGCATAGTCCGCCGATGACGAATATCGCGGAAACACGACGACGCGCGCGACGCCTTTCGCGCCGTTGTAGCTGCCGCCGAACAGCCGGTGCGGTACGAGGTAGGAGATGCCCCCTTCGAGCGCCTGGCGTTCGCCGAAGTCCTGTCCGAATGCGCGACGGACGGCCTTCATGCCGGCTCGCTTGATGTTGAGCGGCCGCGTGAACGCTTCGATCGCGAACGTGCGCGGGTCGACACATACCAGTTCGTCGGTCAGATAGCCGAAGCCGCGGCTCAGCAGCCAGGCCGACAACGTCGACTTGCCGGATCCCGACACTCCGGGCAGCAGGATGCCCGTGTCGCCGAGAACCAGGAACGCGGCATGGATCAGCAATTCGCGGGAATTGTTCTCGATGAGATGGTAGATGACCTCGCCCACCAACTGGGTGCAGAGGACGCCGGGCGTGTCGGCCCGGCAGCAGACCTTGTCGTCCCGGGTCACGCGGTAGCCGTCATTGCCGTCGGCTTCGATCACGAACCGCGCCTGGATGTCGCCGCCGCTTGCGCGCGTGTCGTTGAGCAAGAAGGCAAGGTCGTCGACGAGCGCCTCGACCCGGCATTCGATTTCCACCGCACAATGCCCGAGGGCGACGTGGGTCACGGGCGATGTCGACATCAGGATTTCCTCATCGTGCGGACGGCTCCTGTCCTTGCGCTTGGCGATTGTTCGGTAACTCGGCGTCGGGACGCGGCGGCGAAATCCGCTCGCGAGCGGTGTGCCGCGGATGACGCGCGATCAATATGGGTGGATGCTAGACCTGCAGCGCGCCGTTGTCGTGAAACGAGGTGATCGCTCGCAGGACGTCCTCGCCCAGGTGCTCGCCTGATTCCGGAAAACTCTCGCCCAGGATCTCGACGATTTCGCCGACTTCACGTTGGCCGTCGCACAGTTGCCATACCAGCGCGGCCGTGTTGTTCATGTACACGGTGGCGGTCGACTGGGGATGATAAAGCAGCAGTTCGCCGTCGATCTCCTCGACGCGGTAGCCGTCGACCGGCTTGGGAATGGATTGACTGGATATCATGAAGTGTCGGTGCTAGGAAGGTTGACGGATTCGCGGCCAGCGGACACGAAAACGATATAGTTTACCCGATGCGCTTCCGGTTTTCGCCGCCGCGGCCGGTTCCGCCCAACGCCGACAGCATTCGTCGTCCGGTCCACACCGAGACGCGCGACACGTGCCGCAGCCTCGCCCGATACTCGCCGCGCCCGCCGTCGCCGACCCCGTAGTAGCTGCGAAACCACCAACGCGGCGGGTTGAGCAATTCGATGAAACCCCGAAACCGCCGGCCGCGACCGAGTGCCGAGGTCATGGTCGGAACCAGTCTGCCGGGATGCTCGACGGGTTCTCCGCGGTAACGGTATCTCGACAACGCCGGGGGCAGGGGAACGACGAGGTCCAGCAGGCGCAGGAAATTGGGTATGTACGGGTAGCGTCGGGCCAGATCCTCCCAGTCGATGTCGGCATCGAAGCGTTCGCAATATCCCTGTATGTCCATCGCCGATACCAGGCGAATCGTGGTGCCGGGCTCGAGCGCGTGCCGGCAGAGCTGGTTGAGCATGTCGGAATGCCCGAGCGTCGCAAACGCGCCGGCCGGCGTGCGGACCGTTTGCAGCGGTGCGGCAAGGTTGTCGATCGTGGTACGGCCGGGCGCGTCGCCGCTGTTGGCGCTGGTGTGGATCTCCACGCTCACGACGAGTCCGTCCACCGTCCGCTGCCCGTTCGGCAGGTGGTGGTGCAAGCGCATGTACCGGCTCGGCTGTTCCGCCTCGAAGCGGTAGCCGTGATCCTCGAGGACTTCACGCGCCAGTCGGGCCTGGGACGGACGAACCAGGAAGTCGATGTCGCGCATGGGTCGAAGACCCGGCCGCGGATAGATCAGGCAGGCCAGGGCCACGCCCTTGAGAGCGGCGCTCTCGATGCCGGCCTCCGTCAAGGCGGCGCTGAGACGGGCGAACTCGCCGACGCGAATCTCGGTCGCGTGGCGGTGCCTGACCGACAGGGCGCGCAGCGTCTGGACGGCGCCGTTACGCGGGGATGTATCGGCACGGGACAGGTGGCGGTAAAGTATCGGCGCGACGCCTTCCGTCTCGGCGCGCTGCGCCAACGCGTTCCAGTCGTCCACGTTGCGCGCCGCCTCGGCAATCGCCGCCAGGCGGGCGTCATCCGCGTTGATAATCGCCCCGAGAGACACCACTTCCGGGATGCTTCGCATAATCGCACGAGTGTCGTGTGGTTATAATCCGCCAACGGATCCCACCAGGGAACAGATGACTACATGGTGACCCGAGAACAACTGCTTTCCCTGGCCGCGGTGGTTCAGTGCGGTATTCTAGTACAACGCATGGCGCGTACGGGCAGTACCGACGAGAACAATCTCGCGCGGATGGTGCGCACCGCCGTGATTCTCGACACGCCCTCGATCGAGGCGCTTTACGACGGTACCGCCGATATCGGTCGCGGTCTGAAGTTGATCGCGGACGCGGGGAGTGGACGACCGGACCCGGAACAGCTTGACGTGCTTCGCATGACCAACGCGGCGTTGCAGTTGCAGGCATCGTTGCGCGCCAGCGACCTGTTTCGGGACAAGTTGGGCAGGCGCCTTGGACGGCTGGATTTGTCGTCTCGCGAGGTGCCGTACCCGGACGAGGTGTATTTTTCCCTCAACGATATCTATACCGAGACACTGAGCCAGCTACGGCCCTCGATCGTCGTTAACGGCGCCCAGGGTTACCTGCAGAGCGCCGTCCTCGTGGCCAAGGTGCGCAGCGCGCTGCTCGCGTCCGTTCGCAACGCGTGGTTGTGGCATCAACTCGGCGGGCGCCGCTGGCACTTGCTGGTGTTCCGCCGACGCTACGCCGAGCAGGCGCGAAGTGTTCTCGAAAACGCCTAGGTTGCTCGCGTCGCGACGGGTGGACCGAAACCGGGAGATACGGGATGAAAAAGCGATCTGGTCTGGCCGTCGCCGCGTTCCTCGCCGCGGTGCTCGCGCTGCCTGGCGGCGCCGACGCGCAGGAAGATCTCGAAGAAGTCATGCAGCGCTTCGACGAGTTCGTTGCCGAGGGCAACTATCCCAGGGCGCTGGAGGAGTTGCAGTGGGCGCGACGCGCGCTGGAGCGGGCCCATCACGGGCAGATCGAAAGCCTGTTTCCATCGCGTCTCGGCAGCCGCGACGGCCGGGAGATGACTCGACAATCGGTGTTCGGCCTGACCACCCACACCCGGCGTTACGTCGACGAAGCCGGCGGTGCAATCGAAGTGACCCTGACCGAGGGCGGGACCGGCGGCTCGCCCATGGCCGCGCTGGAGCAGTTGTCCCGGTTGTTGGGCGGCGCGGCGGGTGCCGAGACGTTTCGCATCGAAGGGAGAACCGCAACCCTGGTACCCGCGGACGTGCAAGGTGAAGCCGTGGTGACGGTTCGGCTGGAGTCCGGGGGCGTGCTTCGTTTCACGGCGCCGGCCGGCGAGGCCGAAGCACTCGAAAGCGCGGCAAGGGCGTTCGGTGTCGGCCGGCTAGACGACTACCTGTCCGGCGACGATCCCGCCGTCAAATCGACGATCTGACGGCGGTGGCGCGGTCACTAGTCAGGCAGGACGATGCGCGGTTCGGGAGCCGGCCGGTAGAGCACGCCCACGTGCCCGATGACTTGCACCGCGTGGGCGCCGGTCGCCGCGCAAAGTCGTTCCAGGCACGTCTGGCGGTCGCGCCGGTCCTCGCCGGCGAGTTTCACCTTGACCAGTTCGTGGACCCGCAGCGCCTCGTCCAGTTCGGCGACGACGCCACGGCTGACGCCGGCCGCGCCGACGCTGACCACGACCTTGCGGTGATGGGCCAGGCCGCGCAGGTAGTTGAGTTGTTTACCGCGCAATTCGGCCACGGGGGTACCTCGCAAAAGGCCGCGATTATTCCAGCTATCGGCCGCCGCGTACACCTCGCGGCGCGTATCCAGTGAGTCGACGAAAAGCAGGCGGCGCCTCGAGCCGGCGCTGGATCGCGCGCCAGGAGCGCGATCCCTTCGTGCGCAAGGCGAGGGAAGGCAACCTGCGCTCGCGCGCGCTTTTCAAGCTCGAGCAACTCGACCGGCGGGATCGCCTGTTCAGGCCGGGCCAAAAGGTCGTCGACCTCGGCGCGGCGCCCGGCGGATGGAGCCAGTACCTGGCCGGCCGCGCGCGGTGTGGGACCGTCGTCGCGGTGGATCTTCTCGACATGGCGTCGATCGACGGCGTCAGTTTCATCCGCGGGGATTTTCTCGATGAATCGGTATCCGCCCGAATCCTGGAGGCGCTCGAGGGTTCGCTCGCAGACGCGGTGGTGTCGGACATGGCGCCGAACCTGAGCGGCGTGCGCGAACGCGACGAGGCGCGCATGGAGGCACTGGTGGAGGCCGCGTTGGCGCTGGCGCCCCGCGTGCTGCGGCGCGGCGGGTTAATGGTGGTCAAGGTTTTCGAGGGCGCCTCCCGCGCCGCGCTGGCGGCGTCGTTTAATGAGCGCTTCGACGCCGTGCACACGCGCAAACCCGAGGCATCCCGCTCGGCGAGCGCCGAGTGCTACATTGTCGCGAAAGGGTATAATCCCACCAAGGACGGCGCTTGAACTCGACGCAATCATGACCATATTCCACCATATCGACGCGTGACGTAAGGCGGAATGCTCGAAGGACGGGGCGCCGCTCCGTGTTGCAGTGCATCGAGGTAATCACCCCGTCCGCCGAATTATCCTTCAGGTAGTGATCCCGAGGTACCTTACTTGAACAACCTGACCAAAAACCTGGTTCTCTGGCTGGTGATCGCCATGGTGCTCATGGCGGTATTCAACAATTTCTCACCGCCGGATTCCTCCTCCGCCAACGAAGTCGAGTACTCGGCGTTTCTCCAGGACGTGGCCGCGGGGCGGGTAGTACGCGTCGAGATCGACGGCAAGACCATCAAGGGCGAAACGGTCGCCGGGAACCGGTTCGTGACCTACAACCCGGGTGATCCCGAGCTTGTCAACGACCTGTTGAAACACAACGTGTCGATCGTGAGCAAGAAAGAGGAAGAACCCTCCCTGCTCATGCACATTCTCATCAACTGGTTCCCGCTCCTGCTGCTCATCGGCGTCTGGATCTTCTTCATGCGGCAGATGCAGGGCGGCGGCGGCCGCGGCGCGCTCAGCTTTGGCAAGAGCCGCGCCAGGATGCTTACCGAGGACAAGAACAACATCACGTTCGAGGACGTCGCCGGCGTCGACGAGGCCAAGGAAGAGGTCAAGGAACTGGTCGATTTCCTGCGCGATCCTTCCAAGTTCCAGAAGCTTGGCGGCCGCATTCCGAAGGGCGTTCTCATGACCGGCAGCCCGGGTACCGGCAAGACGTTGTTGGCCAAGGCCATCGCCGGCGAGGCCAAGGTGCCGTTTTTCACCATATCCGGCTCGGACTTCGTCGAAATGTTCGTGGGCGTCGGCGCATCGCGGGTGCGCGACATGTTCGAGCAGGCGAAGAAGAACGCGCCGTGCATCATTTTCATCGACGAGATCGACGCCGTTGGCCGCCAGCGCGGCGCCGGGCTCGGCGGCGGTCACGACGAACGCGAGCAGACGCTGAACCAGTTGCTCGTCGAGATGGACGGATTCGAGGGCCACGAGGGCTTGATCGTCATCGCGGCGACCAACCGTCCGGACGTCCTCGACCCCGCGCTGCTGCGCCCGGGTCGTTTCGACCGACAGGTTCACGTGCCGTTGCCGGATATTCGCGGTCGGGAGCAGATTCTCAAGGTGCACATGCGCAAGGTGCCGATTTCCGACAACGTCAATGCCGCCGTCATCGCGCGCGGCACGCCCGGGTTCTCGGGGGCGGACCTCGCCAACCTGGTCAACGAGGCGGCGCTGTTCGCTGCCCGCGGCGGCAAGCGGTTGGTGGACATGGCCGACTTCGAGAACGCGAAGGACAAGGTGATCATGGGCGTGGAGCGTCGCTCCATCGTCATGCCCGAGGAGGAGCGGATGAATACCGCTTACCACGAATCGGGTCACACGGTGGTCGCCATGGTGCTCAAGGACAACACCGATCCGGTGCACAAGGTCACCATCATCCCGCGCGGGCGCGCCCTCGGCGTGACCATGCAGTTGCCCGAGGACGACCGCTACAGCCACAACCGCGAGTACCTGCTGGCGCGCATCGCGGTGCTGATGGGCGGACGCATCGCCGAGGAGGTCTTCATGAACCAGATGACCACCGGCGCCGCGAACGACTTCGAGCAGGCGACCAACATGGCCCAGAAGATGGTCTCCTCCTGGGGCATGAGCGAGGAACTCGGGCCGCGCACCTACGGTGAGCGTGAGCACGAGGTGTTCCTTGGCCGGGAGATGTCCACCAACCGCAATCTCAGCAACGAAACCGCGGCCCGGGTGGACAAGGAGGTCACGCGCATCATCGAGGAGCAGTACCAGCGCGCCCGAGAGATCATCGAGAGCCATCGCGACGAGATCGAGGTGATGGCCAAGGCGCTCTTGAATTGGGAAACGCTCGATTCCAGCCAGATCCGGGAGATCATGGAAGGCAAGCAACCCACGCCGCCGAAAATCGACGACGACCTGCGCTCGGCCGATTCCGGTGACGACAGTCCCGAAACCGGCGGCAAGTCCGGGGGCAAGGGCGGCGTCCAGCCGGACCTGGATTCGCCGGCCGGGCACTCCGCCTGAGGTACGGTATTGTCCGACAAGTCGCGCGTCCCGGACTGGGGCCGGTTCCGGCACGAAGCCGGCCGGCCCGCGGTCATGGGCATCATTAATGTCACCCCCGATTCATTTTCCGACGGGGGTTTGTTTTTGGACCGGGACGCCGCCGTCGAGCACGGCGAGCGCCTTGCCGGTGAAGGCGCCGATATTCTCGACGTGGGCGGGGAATCGACGCGCCCCGGCGCCGCGCCCGCCGACGTCGAGGTGGAACTCGATCGGGTCATCCCGGTTATCGAAGGATTGCGCCGGCGCGTCGACGTGCCGATATCGATCGACACGTCGAATCCGGAGGTCATGCGCGCCGCGGTGGACGCGGGCGCCTGCCTGATCAACGACGTACGCGCATTGCAGCGACCGGGCGCGCTCGAGGCCGCGGTCGCCAGCGGCGTGTCCGTGTGCCTGATGCACATGCAGGGCGACCCGGGCACCATGCAGAAGCAACCGCACTATGAAGACGTCGTCGCGGAAGTGGCGGCGTTCCTGTCCGACCGCATGACTGCGGCGTTGGACGCCGGCATACCGCAAGACCGGATCATCGTCGATCCGGGTTTCGGTTTCGGCAAGAACCTCGACCACAACCTCGAACTGCTGCGGAACCTGCCGGCGATGGCGGTCCGCAACGCGCCGGTGTTGGCCGGCTTGTCGCGAAAGTCCATGATCCCGCGTATGCTTGGTTACGACCCCGTCGACCGGGTGGCCCCGAGCGTTGCGCTGGCGCTGTTCGCGGCCGAACGCGGCGCGGCCATACTGCGCGTGCACGACGTGCGCGAGACGGTCGACGGTCTGCGCGCCTGGATCGTCGCAAAAGGCGAGGCAAACGTTCACTGAGGCCGGGCGGGGTGCCCAGGGACAACGATCGCTAGCTAGAGAGGGAGACGCCGGTTTGACTCGAAAATTCTTTGGTACCGACGGTATCCGGGGGCGGCTCGGCCAGGGCGCCATCACGCCGGACGGCGTACTCAAGCTCGGATGGGCCGCCGGTCGGGTGCTGTGCCGCAACAGCGACAATCCGAAGGTGGTCATCGGCAAGGACACCCGCGTCTCGGGATACCTGCTCGAGTCGGCACTGGAGGCCGGGCTGTCGGCGGCCGGCGTCAATGTCTTGCTCACCGGGCCCATGACGACGCCCGGAATCGCCTACCTGACCAGGACCGCGCGCGCCAGTGCAGGCATCGTCATCAGCGCCTCGCACAATCCGTTCGAGGACAACGGCATCAAGTTCTTCTCGGGTGACGGCGGCAAGTTGGCCGACGAACTGGAAGCGGACATCGAGGCCGCCATGGACATGCCCCTGCAGACGGTGGCGCCGGAGCGACTGGGCAAGGCGGAGCGCTTCAGCGATGCCGCCGGACGTTACATCGAGTTCTGCAAGAGCACCTTTCCCGCCCAGGCGAGTCTCAGGCGTCTTCGCGTGGTGGTCGACTGCGCCAACGGCGCCGCGTATCACATCGCGCCGCATGTCTTCGAGGAACTGGACGCCGAGGTGATCCCGATCGCCAACCAGCCGAACGGGTTCAACATCAATCTCGATTGCGGCTCGACGCATCCCGGCCGCGCGCGAGACGAAGTCCGCCGGCTCGGCGCGGATATCGGTATCGTTCTCGATGGCGACGGAGACCGCGTACTGTTCGTCGACGGGGACGGCGACTTGATCGACGGCGATCAGGCATTGTTCGTGATGATGCGCCGGCGCATGGAACTCGGTTTGCTGGGCGGCGGCATCGTGGGCACGGTAATGACGAATTACGGGCTGGAGCGCGCGTGCCGGGAGCTCGACGTCAATTTCCGGCGCGCGGCCGTCGGCGACCGATACGTCCTGCAGGCGCTTCGGGAGCAGGGATGGCTCCTGGGCGGCGAATCGTCGGGGCACGTCATCACGCTGGACAAGAGCACGACCGGCGACGGCATCATCACGGCGCTCGAGGTGCTGGCAGCGATGATTGAATCGGGACAACCGTTGGCGCAACTTGTCTCTCGAATGGAACGCTTCCCCCAGGTGATGATCAACGTGCGCCTCGTGGAAGGCGCGCGCGCCGCGGACATCGTCGGCGCGCCGCCGGTGGTCGGCGAGGTCGCGAGGTTGACCGACTACCTCGGTACAGACGGGCGGGTGGTTCTCCGGCCGTCGGGCACCGAGCCGCTGATCCGGGTAATGGTGGAAGGCCGCGAAGCCGCCGAGGTGCGGGTCCACGCAGAGAAACTGGCGGACGTGGTTCGCAGCGTATCGGCTGCCGGCTGACCTTTTCCTCACCGCCGCGCGGCGTTCCTTCAGGAACCGGATTCGCGGTAGGTTTCGATCGCCCGGGTCAGATCGCGGCGTTCACGACAGAAAAAGCAAAGATCCTTGAGCCGGGCCAGCTGTCGTTCGGCCATGTCGGGTCGGTCCGTCTGCAAGTACAACTCGCCGAGGTATTCCAGGGCGCCGCGGTGTTCGGGGTCGATCGCCAGCGCCCTTTCGTAGTACCCGAGCGCCTCGTCGAATCTGCCCTGCTTGCGATGGGTAAAACCCAGGAGATTGAGAATGTCCGCGTCGTCGGGATTTTCGGCGCGCAGTTTGGCGAGCTCGGCGGCGGCGCCGGCATAGTCCTCCTCGTCGATCAGCGTCTGTACCGGGTCGAGTTTGTCGTCACCGCCCCAGAGATTGCCCCCGTCGGCGGCCGACAACACCGGCATTGCCGCGATGACGAGCGAAAGCAGCAGGGTCCGCGTCTGGATCGGGATTCGGGTTTCAGGAAGCGTGCTCATGGTTTTTCTCTCCGTGGTCGTGGCGGCATGAAATGTCGCCGGATTCGAGTTGAAGAGACCGCGAAGCGTCGCGTTGGTTCCATCCCGGGAACTATACCCAAGCACCCGTGATTATCGTATAATCCGCCCGCCTTCGGGGCAGCCTAGAGCATCGCCCCGAGTCGACTGGCGCCCGGTACCGGCGGGCCGTATCGGGTTCTTCCGTTCGCGCCGCCTCGGGTGAAATCCGGGGGTCGCAACAAACAGACCTCCCACGCAGTCCAGGCGAAAACCACGCACCTACTCGGAGTCGGTAATGCGGCAACCCATGGTTGCCGGGAACTGGAAAATGAACGGTTCCCGGGATTTTACCCATACGCTGGTGAGCGATCTGCTTGCCGGCGGGGTGTCATCCTGCGCCGCGAAAGTCGTGATTTGCCCGCCGTTTCCTTACCTCGGTGTGGCTTCCGACGGGCTCGACGGTAATGGCGAGGTTGCGCTGGGGGGGCAGAATCTCGATGTTCACGAATCCGGCGCCTACACCGGCGAAGTATCCGGAGCGATGCTGGCGGACATGGGTTGCGAATACGTGATCGTCGGCCATTCCGAGCGACGCGCGCTCTACGGCGAGGACAACGCCCGGGTCGCGGACAAGGTTCGCGCCGCGCGCGCGGCGGGACTGGTGCCGATCTTGTGTGTCGGTGAAACGCTCGCGGAGCGCGAAGCCGACCGTACCGAGGCCGTGGTCGGGGCCCAGCTTGACGCGGTGATAGAGGCATTGGGCGTCGAGGCCTTCGACGGCACCGTCGTCGCTTACGAACCGGTCTGGGCGATCGGTACGGGTCGCACCGCGTCCGGCGAGCAGGCGCAGGCCGTGCACGCCTTTATCCGAGGTCGGTTGAGCAGGCATGACGGCGAGGTGGCGTCGGCTATCCGTATTCTGTATGGTGGCAGCGTCAAGCCGGACAACGCCGCCGCACTGTTCGCCGAGCCCGATATAGACGGTGGCCTGATCGGAGGCGCCTCCCTGAAAGCGGCCGATTTCCTGGCCATTTGCAACGCTGCAGGTTGAAGCCAGCCATGTTGACCAGTATTCTCACCGCCATACACCTGATTGCCGCGATATCCATCGTGGTGCTCGTCCTGCTGCAGCAGGGCAAGGGGGCGGACATGGGTGCCGCGTTCGGCGGCGGCTCCTCACAGTCCTTGTTCGGGAGCCGGGGTTCGGCGAACTTTCTGAGCCGCACGACGGCGACGCTCGCCACGGTGTTTTTTCTCACCGGACTGTCTCTTGCCTACATTTACGCGGGCGAGAGCGGCTTTCAGAGCGCGACCCAGGCGGTCGAGTCCGAGCCGGCGCCGCGTGGCGGCGACCTCCCGGTCGTTCCGACGGACGACGCCGGAACCGAACCGGCACAAGGCGCCGGTGATACCGTGCCGGCGGTCCCGGGCGACGGGCAGGATGCGGAGCAACAGCAGCAGTAGCAAGAGTTAACAGTTTTTGCCGAAGTGGTGGAATTGGTAGACACGCCGTCTTGAGGGGGCGGTGGCGCGAGCCGTGCCGGTTCGAGTCCGGCCTTCGGCACCAGGATTGTTCGAGAGGTTGTCAACGGGAGACGAGGGAAACAGGCCGCCGAATGCGACGGCCCGCAAACAAGACCGAATCAACCATCAGGGAACATCGAATGCGAAACGACGAGCGAGGCAGGGTGTCCGCCGTGACGTGTCGACGCGACGCGAGTGCGCGCGCGCCAACCGGGCATGCCGCCGATCCATGCGGCGCCTCATCGACGACGGGGTCGTCCTTGACGTGGTAAAGAACGTCCGCATAGACTGCCAACACTGTTAAAACAGGTATTTGCCGCTCCTTCGGCCGGCATCGCCTACCTTGGCTGAACATCCCAGATGCTCGAAAACTATATCCCGATTTTGATGTTCATCGGCATTGCGCTGATGATCGGTGTCATTGCCTTGGGTGCCGGTACCTTGCTGGGGCCCAACAAACCCGACGCGGAAAAACTGTCGCCCTACGAGTGCGGATTCGAGGCGTTCGAGGGCACGCGCATGAAGTTCGATGTCCGCTACTACCTCGTGGCGATCCTGTTCATCGTATTCGATCTCGAAATCGCATTTTTGTTTCCATGGGCCGTGGTTCTCGATGAAATCGGCATGTTCGGCTTCATCGCCATGTCGATTTTCTTGTTGGTGCTGGTCGTCGGTTTCATCTACGAGTGGAAGCGGGGCGCGCTGGAATGGGAATGAGGAGTAACCGATGTCTATAGAAGGTGTACTTCGGGAAGGTTGGGCCACGGGACGGCTCGACGATCTCATCAATTGGGCGAGGACGGGGTCCATGTGGCCCATGACCTTCGGGCTCGCGTGCTGCGCGGTGGAGATGATGCAGGCTGGCGCCGCACGCTACGATCTCGACCGGTTCGGCATGATTTTTCGCCCGAGCCCCCGCCAATCGGATGTCATGATCGTTGCCGGCACCCTGTGCAACAAGATGGCGCCCGCCCTGCGCAAGGTCTACGACCAGATGCCCGAGCCGCGCTGGGTCATCTCCATGGGTTCGTGCGCGAACGGCGGCGGCTACTATCATTACTCGTACGCGGTGGTGCGCGGCTGCGACCGGATCGTGCCGGTGGACGTTTACGTGCCCGGCTGCCCGCCGACCGCCGAGGCCCTGGTGTACGGCGTCCTGCAACTTCAGAAGAAGATCAAGCGGACCAACACGATCGCGCGGAGAACGGCCTAGTGTCCCGCCGAGCAATTCCGACGAATAAAGATCTAGTGGTCAACGGCGACCATGACGGCGCGAAGCCGCGCGGTGTCGCGACATATGACGTTCCCGGCGGAACGGGACGCTAACCGATGGCCAGCGTGGATACATTATCCGGGATGGTTCGAGAGGCTTGCGGCGACGCGATCCTCGCCGATGCCGTTACCAATGACCAACTGACCATCGAGATCGGTCCGGACGCGGTTTCCGACGTGTTGCGGACCTTGCGCGACACGCCTGGGCTCGAGTTCGAGCAGCTCATAGATATCTGTGGCGTGGATTACACCACCTACGGAACCGATTCCCAGGCGCCGGAGGCGGTCGACGACCCGGTCAGTCCCGCGCTGGCGACCGTCTACCACCTGCTGTCGATCAGCCATAACCATCGCATTCGCGTGCGGGCGCGACTGGACCCCGATAGCCCGGAGATTGCCTCGGTGGTCGACCTGTGGCCGGTGGCCAACTGGTTCGAGCGCGAGGCGTTCGACCTGTTCGGTATCGTGTTTCATGGCCACCCGGACCTGCGCCGGCTGTTGACAGACTACGGCTTCATCGGTCATCCGTTTCGCAAGCAGTTCCCGATCTCCGGCTACGTCGAGATGCGCTACGACGACAAGAAGGGGCGGGTCGTCTATGAACCGGTTTCGATCGAGCCCCGCGTGCTGGTGCCGCGGGTAATCCGCAAGGAGGGCCACGGTGGCTGAGATTCGCAACTACACCATGAATTTTGGGCCACAGCATCCCGCTGCCCACGGGGTGCTGCGCATCGTGATGGAAATGGATGGCGAGGTCATCGAGCGATGCGACCCGCATATCGGCCTGCTGCATCGGGCCACGGAGAAGCTGGCCGAAACCAAGCCGTTCAGCCAGAGCATCGGCTACATGGACCGACTCGACTACGTGTCGATGATGTGCCAGGAACACGCGTACGTGCGCGCCATCGAGAAGTTGCTGGGCATCGAGGCCCCGGAACGCGCGCAGTACATCCGCGTGATGTTCGACGAGATCACGCGCATCCTGAATCACTTGCTGTGGATCGGTGCCCATGCCCTGGACGTCGGCGCGATGACGGTGTTCCTGTACGCGTTTCGCGAGCGCGAAGATCTCATGGATACCTACGAGGCCGTGTCCGGTGCGCGCATGCATGCGACGTACTATCGACCCGGCGGCGTGTACCGCGATTTGCCCGACCGTATGCCGCAATACCAGCCGTCGAAGTGGCACGACGAGAAGGAGACCAGGGAACGCAACAAGAACCGGCAGGGATCGCTGCTCGATTTCATCGAGGCGTTCGTCGAACGTTTTCCCTCGTGCATCGACGACTACGAGCAATTGCTTACCGATAACCGTATCTGGAAACAGCGCCTGGTGGACATCGGCATCGTCACGGCGGAACGGGCCCAGGCGCTCGGTTTCACCGGGCCGATGCTGCGCGGTTCCGGCGTTGCCTGGGATCTTCGAAAGAAACAGCCCTACGCGGTTTACGATCGGATGGACTTCGATATCCCGATCGGCACCAACGGCGACTGCTACGACCGCTACCTGGTAAGAATGGAGGAATTGCGCCAGTCGGTGCGGATCATCAAGCAGTGCATAGAATGGCTGCGCAACAATTCCGGTCCGGTGATCCTGGAGAACTACAAGGTCGTCGCGCCGCACCGCGAGGACATGAAGCAGGACATGGAATCCCTGATTCACCACTTCAAGCTGTTCACCGAGGGATACTGCGTGCCCGAGGGCGAAACCTACTCCGCGGTCGAGGCGCCCAAGGGAGAGTTCGGTATTTACATGATCTCCGACGGCGCGAACAAACCCTACCGGGTGAAGATCCGCGCGCCGGGTTTCGCCCACCTGTCCGCACTGGACGAGATGTCGCGCGGCCACATGCTGGCCGACATGGTCGCCATCATCGGCACCCAGGACATCGTGTTCGGCGAAATCGATCGCTAGTCAAGTCGGGGATTCAATCGGATGCTGTCGGAAGAAATCGTCGAGAAGATTCGCAAGGAGGTCGGCAAGTACCCTGTTCCCAAGGCCGCGGTGAAATCGGCGCTGCGATACGCCCAGGAGGAACGCGGCTGGGTCGACGACCAGGTCGTTCGCGACGTGGCCGAAGTGTTGAACCTGGAACCGATCGAGGTCCAGGAGGTCGCCACCTTCTACGACCTGTTTTACACGCACCCGGTGGGACGGCACCAACTGCGGGTATGCACCAATATCTCGTGCATGTTGTGCGGGAGCGACTCCGTCGTCGATTACCTGCACGAAAAGCTCGGCATATCCCCCGGCGAGACGACCGCGGACGGGCGGTTCACCCTGGTCGAGGTCGAGTGTCTGGGCGCGTGCGGCGGGGCGCCGGTAATGATGGTGGGCAACCAATACCACGAGAATCGCGATCCCGGTCGGATCGACGGAATTCTCGCCGAGCTGGAGGCCGTTGCTGAGTGAGTATCGTGTCTGCCTGCCCGATCCCGGGCTGGCCGAACCCTGGACGCTGGCTGCCTACGAGAGCACCGGCGGCTATCAGGCGTGGCGCAAGATCGTCACCGAGGGCACGCCGCCGGAAGAGATCATCGAGACCATCAAGGCGTCCGGCCTGCGCGGCCGCGGTGGCGCGGGATTCCCGACCGGACTGAAACTAAGCTTCATGCCTCGCAACGCGCCGGGCCAGAAGTACATCGTCTGCAACTCGGACGAGAGTGAGCCCGGGACGTTCAAGGATCGGGACATCCTGCGCTTTAACCCGCACCAGCTCATCGAAGGCATGGCGATCGCCGGCTACGCCATAGGCGCCACGGTCGGCTACAACTACATTCGCGGTGAATACTACGAGCCGTATTCGCGCTGCGAGGCGGCCCTGAAAGAGGCTTACGATGCCGGCTTGCTGGGCAAGGACGTGCTCGGCTCCTCCGTGGAGTTCAATTTGTACAACACCAGGGGCGCCGGTGCCTATATCTGCGGAGAGGAGACCGCTCTGCTCGAGTCGCTGGAAGGCAAGAAGGGTATGCCGCGCTTCAAGCCGCCATTTCCGGCCCAGGTGGGCGCGTTCGGCCGGCCGACGACGATCAACAATACGGAGTCGCTGTCGTCGCTGCCCCCCATCATGCGTAACGGCGCGGCGTGGTTCGCCGATCTTGGCGTCGAAAAGAGCGGCGGAACGAAGGTATTCTCGGTGTCGGGCCACGTGAACAAGCCCGGCAACTACGAGGTGAAGATGGGCATTCCGTTCCGGGAGTT
>JAUIEZ010000105.1 GCA_030429665.1 Gammaproteobacteria bacterium
GAAGCCGGGGACGAAGCCGGGGACGAAGCCGGGGACGAAACCGGGGACGAAACCGGGGACGAAACCGGGGACGAAACCGGGGACGAAACCGGGGACGAAACCGGGGACGAAACCGGGGACGAAACCAACGTATTGCGCGAAACGGTATCGGGCGACGTCAACGATATTGGCGAAACGACCGGTGCCGCCGGCGGCGATAGTCAGGAAGCGCCCGCCGAGGACGACGGAACTCGCGATTCCGGTCCCGGCACCGCCCGTTGATGGCAGGGCCGGCCGGCGGGGAACGGCTCCACAAGGTGCTGGCACGCACCGGCATCGGATCGCGGCGCGAGGTCGAGGTCTGGATTCGCGAGGGTCGGGTCAGCGTGGACGGCAAGGTGGCGCATACCGGCCAGGTGGTCACGCCCCGCAGCCGCATCAGCGTGGACGGCAAACCGGTGCGCTTGTCCCAGCCGCGTCACGGCAAGGTGCTTGTCTATCACAAGCCCGCCGGGCGCATTTGCACGCGCAGCGATCTGGCCGGTCGGCCGACGGTCTTCGAGCAGTTGCCACGATTGCGCGGCAGTAAATGGGTTACCGTGGGCCGGCTGGATTTCAACACCAGCGGGCTGCTCCTCGTCACCACCGACGGCGAGCTCGCCAACCGGCTGGCCCACCCGTCCGCCGGTCTCGAACGGGAGTACCTGTGCCGCGTCCAGGGCGAGGTGTCGAAGGACTTCCTGCGTCGCTTGCGCGCCGGGATCGATCTCGACGGTCGTGCCGCGCGATTCGAGTCGGTAACCGCCGAAGGCGGGGGAGGCGGACGCAACCGCTGGTACCGGGTGGTGATTACCGAGGGTCGCTACCGCGAAGTGCGGCGCATGTGGGCGGCGGGCGGCTACCAGGTCAGCCGCCTCATACGCGTGCGCTACGGACCGGTGCGCTTGCCCCGCGACCTGAAGCCGGGGAGCTACAGGAATATCGACGCCGAGGCGTTAAGGGCGTTGTACGCGCGGTGAGTCGGGTCAACTGTCGATGCTGAACAGGGTGCCGTCGTCAATGACGCACAGCGGTCCCTGGAAGTCCGCCGAGACGGGCGATGCCAGGAACACGAAAGCGTCCGCCACCGCCTCCGGCTCCGGCAGGGCGTTCGGATCGTCGCCCGGGTACCAGCCCATTCGCATGGGTGTGTGCACGGCGCCGGGGTCCACCGAGTAGGCGCGAAACGCGGGCCGGTTCTCGAACTCGTCCGCCATGACGCCGGCCAACGTGTCCATGGCGCTCCAGGCCAGTGCCGTCGCCCCGCGATAGGCGCGCGGTCGGCGACCGGCGTCGCCCGATCCCAGAACCACCCGTGGCGAACCGGCGGCGCGAAGCAACGGCGCGACCGCGCGGAGCAGGATCCACGGCGCATTCGCATTGGCATGAACGACCCGCAGCCAGGTCTCCTCGGGATAGTGTTCGAGGGGCGTCAGTGGCGCGGGTTCGTGGGCCAGCCAGACGAGGGCGTCGAGACGGCCGAACGTGTCCTCAAGCTGTGACGCGAGTTCATGGGCTCGTGACGTGTCGAAGGTGGCGAGATCCTCGCGTACCTGCACAGGCTCCGGCCCCTTGGCGGCCACGATGGCGTCGTAGACGCGGTCCAGGCCGCGCTGGTTGCGGTCCAGGGCGACCACGGTCGCGCCTTCCCGCGCACAGGCCAGCGACACCGCGGTGCCGATGCCACCGGCGGCGCCGGTGATCAGCACGGTGCGCCCCTCGAGCCGCGCCGCGGCGGTGTCGCCGGTCGCGTTCAGCTCGTATCGCGTGGTCATCGGCGAATGGAGTCAGATCTCGTCGGGCGCGTAGGCCTTGATGCTCAGTGCGTGGATGTCGACGCCCATCTCGCGCGAGAGGGCGTCGTAGACGAGGCGGTGCCGGGCCACCGCGTTCTTGTCGCGGAAGCATTCGGCGACGATGGTCAGGTCGTAGTGACCGCCGCCGTCGCGCGCGCCGGGATGACCGCTGTGCAGGTGGCTCTCGTCGACGAGTTCGATGGATTCCGGCGCGAGCACCGCCTCGAGCACTTCGCGGATACGCCGCAACTGGGCGCTCACGGCAGTACCTTGCGAAACGGTTTGACTTCGACGCGCTCGTAAACGCCTGCGGACACGTAGGGATCGTCCCCGGCCCACTGTTCGGCAGCCTCTAGAGAATCGAACTTGGCCACCACCAGGCTACCGGTAAAGCCGGCCTCGCCGGGGTCCTCGTCGTCGATGGCGGGGTAGGGGCCGGCGAGCAGCAGCCGTCCTTCGGCATGGAGCGCCTTGAGCCGCTCGATATGCTTCACACGCACCGACAGCCGTTTCTCGAGGCTGTTCTCGACGTCCGTTCCAATAATGGCGTAATACATTGTCAATGCTCCCACGTCGGCGGAACGATGCTTCGCGGCGCGCCGCGAAAAAACAAGCGAGTATACGTACGCCCACCGATGGTGTCATCCGGGGTTACAATGTCGCGCCCGGCGGCAGGCGCGAGACGCGACAAACACTCTCCTGAACATGGTTACGATCGAGAAAGACCACAAGGACAACGTGCCTCGATATATCGTGGTCGAGGGTCCGATCGGCGTCGGCAAGACCACGCTGACACGACGCCTGGCGCATTCGCTGGGCAGCGAACCGGTGCTCGAGGTACCGGCCGAAAATCCCTTCCTGGAACGATTCTACGGTGCGCCCCGGCAATACGCGCTGCCGACCCAGTTGTATTTCCTGTTCCAGCGGGTGCGTCAACTCGAGAAGCTCAACCAGAGCGACATGTTTCGTCCCGCCTGGATATCGGATTTCTTCCTGGAAAAGGATCTGTTGTTCGCCGAGCTCAACCTCGACGACGACGAATTGAACCTGTATCGCCAGGTCTACGCGTCCTTGTCGCCGAAGGCGCCGGTACCCGACCTCGTGGTGTTCCTGCAGGCGCCGGTGGGCGTGCTGATCGACCGCATCCGCAAGCGCGGCATCAGTTTCGAGCAGCAGGTCGGCTACGACTACCTGGAGCAACTCGTCGATTCCTACGCGAGTTTTTTCCTGCGCTACAACGCGGCGCCGCTGCTGATGGTCAACGCGGAGAAGATCAATTTCGCCGACAACGACCGCGATTACGGATTGTTGCTCGACTACATCCGCAAGACGCGCTCGGGAAGGCAGTTCTTCAATCCCATGGCAAGCTGAACCCGACGCCGGACTGCCGCCGGGCGCGCCGGGATCTCGTCAGCGATCCAGTTGTCTTTCGATTGACGCCACGTAGTTCACGATGGCGTGGTCGCCCAGTTCCGGCACCGGCAAGGCCCAGTCGGAAGGCGTCGTCACGCGCCGCGCGAATGCCTTGAGGTCAAAAACCGGGTCGTCGGCACCGACGGGATGCCCGACGTGATGAATCCGCCCCGGCAATCGGGTCTCGTAGTCGCCCAGCGACGGCGGCAACTGGCATATCAGGTCGCGGCCGTTGACGACCTGGTGTATTGCCTCGCCTTCGAGCGCTGCGGCGAACGCGGCATCGCCGAGGCGTGGACACCCGAAACCGTAAACCGATACCGGACGCAGCAGCGCCGCGGAGAGAACGGCCATGGCAGCGCCTTGGCTGTGGCCGGTGACCAGCCAGCGTTGCCCGGCATAACGCGCGCGCAAGGCGGCGAGAGTCGGGGCGATCCGCGCGAACGCCTCGTTGAACCCGTCGTGTACGCGGCCGCCGCCCGGCCACGGGACCGGCTCGATACGGGTGTTGACGAGCCAGTCGCGCGGATCGTCCGTACCGCGAAACGCCAGCAGGCAAAGCTCGCCACGCGTTGCCAGTACGCCCTGGATCGCCCCTTCGTCGATGAATTCGACCTCGGCAAAGCCCCGCGCCGCGAGCACGTCGTCGCGGTAGCCTGCCGGGGGCGGTTCAGCCGGCGCCTGCCACAGGTAGGCGGCGTGGCACAGGTTGGCGAGCCACCAGGCGTTGTGCAACGCGAATTCCCGGTCCGCGGCCAGCGGCGGCGGCGCATGGTCGAACAGTCGCTCGGCGAGGTAAGGTTGCAGGAGCGCCTGCCAGCCGGGATCCGGCTGCGTCAACGGGACAGGCGGCCGTCGGAACGGCTGGAGGCAGCGGTTTCGATCAGGTAGTCTGTGGGCCGCAAGAATGATCCCGGGCAACTCACTAGACCGGGAGCATGGGACGCGGTCAGGCAACGTCCGGACACGAGACAGTTTCTACGCGACATGGAATTGGAAAAGACTATCGGCGAGTTCGTCGAATTGTACGAGAATTTCGAGCCGCTTTCGGCCGACGATGCGCGGGATCCGCAAAAATACCGTCAGCGATACCGGCGATTGACTGCCCGTCTGGAAGCCCCGTTGCCAGCCGGAATCTCCACCGAGGATGCCGTCGTGGACGGGCCGGCCGGCCAGGTCCGCGTTCGCGTCTATCGTGGCGATTCCGCGGCGGGCGCGCCGTGCTGCCTGTTTTTTCATGGCGGTGGCTGGACGCTGGGCGACCTCGACACCCACGACGCCTGGGCCGCCGACTTGAGCAGGGCGACTGGCGCCACGGTCATCGCCACGGATTACCGCCTCGGTCCGGAGCACCCCTACCCGGCGGCATTCGACGATTGTTACGCGGTCCTCGAGGCGGTCGCCACCGACCCTGGCCGCTTCCGCGTCGATCCGTCCCGGCTGGTCGTCTACGGCGACAGCGCCGGCGGCAACCTGGCGGCGGCCGTGTGCTTGAAGGCGCGCGAAGCGGGCGGTCCGGCCGTATCCGGGCAGGTGCTGGTCTACCCGGCGCTGCACTACGGCGACTCGCTGCCGTCGTGGGAACGCAATCGGGACGCTCCCGTGCTGTCGCTCGATGCCCTGCATGCGTGCTGGCGCGCCTACCTTCGCGGACAGGCGCCCGACGCCTTCGCCGCGCCGCTGCTGGCGGCCACCTTCGCCGGCCTGCCGCCGGCGTGGATCGTGACCGCCGGGCACGACCCGCTGCGAGACGACGGTCTGTTGTACGCCGAGCGGCTGAGCGATGCCGGCGTCGATGCCGAGGTGCTGGATGTGCCCGGACTGGTGCACGGTTGTTTTCGCCTCCGTCACTCGAGCGACGTCACCCGCGAGGCGTGGCTCTTCAGCGTGCGCGCCGTGCGCGACGCGCTCGCCGGCGCGCCGCCTCAGCGTTCGTAGGATTCGCGTCGCGAGGATTCGCTCAACGCGGTGAGGTACTCGAGCGGATCGGGCGTGATCTTGCGGCGTGCCGCCTCGAGGCTGGTTTCGCCGGCATAACTGACCGCCGAGCGCAGGTGGCCGCGAATGCGATGCAGGATGCCGCTCACGTTGCCCTTGTAGGGAACCTGGATTTCCTGCCCTTCCGGCGGGGTGTCGAGGGCGTCCTCGATGAGATCGTTGTCGTCGACCTCGTAGAGCGACTCCAGCACCGCCTCCGGTGAGGTCATGCCGCGGTAGATTTTTTTCTTGCTGTGCGTGGCGGGGTCCTCGATGACCCTACCCGGCGCTTCGTCGGTGCCGGACAGGGCGCTGCCGAGCATGACCGTGGAGGCGCCGCAAACCAGGGCCAGGAAGATGTCCTTGTCATATCGCACGCCACCGTCGGCGATGATCGGGATCGACTCGCCGACCGCCTTGTAGGCTTCGCGAATCGCCTGGAGCTGGGGGACGCCCGCGGCGGTTTCCAGGCGGGTGCGGCAGCCCCGGCCGGGCCCCACGCCGACCTTGATCGCGTCGACGCCGAGATCCTTCATGAACTTCGCGCCTTCGAAGGTCGCCACGTTGCCGCAGGCAAGCGGCATGTCGGGGCACGCCGCGCGCATCGATTCCACGGCTTCGGCCATGATGGTGGAATGGCCGTGGGCGATGTCGATGAAGAAGCAATCGGCGCCGGCCTCGCGCAGCGCCTGGGCGCGCTCGATGAAATCGCCCCGCGCGCCGACTGCCGCGGCCACCAGCAGGTGGCCCTTGCCATCCTTGCTCGAGTAGGGTCGCTCTCGCAGAAAGCGCACGTCCTTGCGCGTGATCAGCCCGTGGATACGGTTTTGCGCGTCGACCAGCGGCAGTCGCTCGATGCGCTTGTCGAACAATACCTGCTCCGCCTTGTCGACGCTGATGTCGGGCGTGTGGGTGTGCAGCCGCTCGACCGGTGTCATGTATTCCTCGACCCGGCGGTCCTGCCACTGCCCGGTCCAGGGGATGTCGCGGCTCGACAGCAGGCCGGCAAGGATGCCGCTGCCGGCGGCGGTTTCGATGAGGATGCCCGTGATCTTGCGCCGCCGCGCGAAACGAACCGCGTCGCCGAGCGTGGTGCCGACGGGCAGGCAGTGCGGGTTCTCGATGACCGCGCTGTAGCTGCGCTTGACTTCGGCGACCTTGTCCGCCTGCCGCGCGATCGATTGACCGCGGTGAATGACGCCGATGCCGCCTTCCAGCGCCATCGCCTCCGCCATGCGCGCGCCGGTCACGCTATCCATGTTCGACGACACGATGGGTAACTCGAGCTCGATCTTCGCAGTCAGCCGCGAGGTCAGCGGTATGCCCTGTCGCGAAAGGTTTACGCCGAGTTGCGGCCGAAACAGGAAATCGTCGAAGGTCATGCCGACAAAGCCGGCCTCGATGCGATCGTCGGACATGTGAAACCTTGGGGCGGGAATGAGTGCAGCCGGGGCATATTAACCGTGCTCCGATTACCCGCGCAACATTGGCGGGGCTTGCCGGCCGGCAGGCGCGCTCTATAATTGCTAGCTGGGGGCGGCGATGGCGTCGGCGCCCGGCGGCGCGCTGTGCGCGATCCGCAACGAATCCCTCCTGTACGCCGGGAGTCACCGATCCCGGGCGTATTCCGCCCCCCAGGCGGCACCCGGGAAAATGGGGAGACCGATATGGGCGGCATCGACGAGCGTCCGGCCTTTTTCCGTTTCGAGAACGGCGAGCGTGCGCCGCTGCCTTTCAGCGACGGCGAGTACGTGCGTCGCCTGGCCGCCTTGCGTTCGGCGATGTTCGCGTCCGGCATTCCCGCGGTGCTGCTGACGTCCATGCACAACATCGCTTACTACAGCGGCTTCCTGTATTGCAGTTTCGGACGTCCCTACGGCTGCGTGGTGACCGCCGACGACTGTGTCACCATTACGGCCAACATCGACGGCGGCCAGCCGCGCCGACGCTCCTGGTGCGACAACGTGGTCTACACCGACTGGGCGCGCGGTAATTTCTGGCGAGCCGTGTGCCACGTGGCGGGCGCGCCGAATCGGCTGGGAATCGAGGGCGATCACCTGACCGTTGCCATGCGCGAGGCGCTGGCGTTTCATCTTGGCGATCCACAACTGCGCGATATCGCGCCGGGGGCGATGGCGGCGCGCATGATCAAGTCGGACGAGGAGATCGCGCTGATTCGTGAAGGCGCGCGCATCGCCGACGTCGGCGGCGACGCGATTCGAGACGCGATTGTCCCGGGGGTTCGCGAAATCGACGTGGCGATGGCGGGCCGCGATGCGATGGATCGGGCCATCGCCGATTCGTTCCCCCACGCCGAGCTGCGGGATACCTGGGTCTGGTTTCAGTCCGGCATCAACACCGACGGCGCTCACAATCCCGTTACCAACCGACGGCTCGAACGAGGCGATATTCTCAGCCTGAATACGTTCCCGATGATTTCCGGTTACTACACGGCCCTGGAACGTACCCTGTTCCTGTCCGAGGTGGACGATGCCTCTCTCGACATCTGGCAGGCCAACGTCGCCGCGCACGAACTCGGTCTGTCATTGATTCGCCCGGGTGCCGTCTGCAGCGAGATCTGCGCGACTCTCAACGATTTCTACCGGGAACGCGACCTGCTCGACTACCGTTCGTTCGGATACGGGCATTCGTTCGGCGTGCTGTCGCACTACTATGGCCGCGAGGCGGGGCTCGAACTGCGCGAGGATATCCACACCGTGCTCGAACCGGGCATGGTGGTGTCAATGGAACCGATGCTGACCATACCGGAGGGCAGGCCCGGTGCCGGAGGATACCGCGAGCACGACATCCTGGTGGTGACCGACGACGGCGCGGAGAATGTCACGGGATTTCCGTACGGCCCCGGGGACAACGTCGTTAGATAGCTCCCTAACGCCGCGTCGCTATCGTTCAGCGTGGATCGTCGGTGTAGGCTCGATCGAGCCTAACCGTCACCGACAAGCCCTTCGGCATGCGATTCGACAGTTTCAGGCTCCCGCCGTACTCGCGAACGATGTCATCGCAGATCGACAGGCCGAGCCCAGAGCCCTGGCGGCTTTCGTCGAGACGCGAGCCGCGTTCGAGCGCGGCGTTGATATCGCTGTCCGGGATTCCGGCTCCCTCGTCCTCGACGATAATGGTCCACCCGCCGGTATCCTCGGATACGTCGAGGCTTACCACGCCCTCGCCGTGCTTGAGCGCGTTGTCCAGCAGGTTGCCCAGCAATTCCAGCATGTCGTCTCGATCGTGTGGGAACACGGTGCCCGGCGGGTACCGCGCCTCGATGTGCCGCGCCGGGTACATCGTCCGCAGCGCGTCGACGAGTGCGGGAATATCGGTGTCCAGTTCGGTTCGTCGTCCCGGGGTCGCGACGCCGACGATGCGTGAGCGTTTCAGTTCCCTGGCGACGAGCGTTTCCAGGTCCTCGATCGCGCGAACGACGTCCGCCCTTGTTCGACGGTCCAGTTGTTCGGCAAGTCGACGAAGCCGGTGCATGGGGCGCTTGAGTTCGTGGGCCAGGTTGCCCATGGCGTTCCTGGAGCGCGACACCTTGCCCTCGAGACGCACCAGCAGGCGGTTTATCTCGGAGACCAGCGGTACGATTTCCGAGGGTGGGTCGGCTACCCGGAGCGAGTCTACCTGGCCTCGCCGGAGATCACGGACGGCGGAGCGCACGCTCTCCAGGCGGGAGAAGGCGCGCTGCAGCATCCATTGCTGGGCGATTACCAGCAACGCCACGACCACGGCGAGGATCGCGATTGCCGCCAGTCGGTACTGGCGGCGCGCGGTATCGAGCGGCGCAATGTCCTCGGCGATCCAGATGGTCAGGATGTCGTCGGACTTGCGGATGCCGCTCGACCACGTCAACAACACCTGTTCCCGGGGTCCGGCTTGCTCGCCCTCCGCTTCCGCGCCGGCGGGTAGCATCTTGGACTCGGCGCGAAAGTCCCACAGGGATCGGCTGCGAATGTCGGTCGAGGCGTTGAATACGCGGTAGTAGTGACCCGAGTAGACCCTTTCGTAGATCGGTCCGAGGCGGGCGGCGTCGACGGACCACGCGCCGTCGACGCCGCGCACCAGGGCGGCGGCGACGCTGTCGGCATCGTGCTTGAGGCGCGTGCTGACATGGTCGCGCGTCAGGCGTTGGATTCCCGCATCGCCCCAGTAGATCAGGGCCGCCGCGGCGGCCGCCGCGACGACCAGCATGCCCAGGCTGAGCTGTCGCTTGAGTGAGGTCACGAATCGACCGGCCGCAGACGATATCCTTGTCCCCGCCGGGTTTCGATGAAGTCCTTGCCGAAGTAGTGTCGAAGCCGGTTGACGTATACCTCGATGACGTTGCTGTCCTTCTGCTGCTCCTCCTCGTAAACGTGGTCGCCGAGTTCGGTCTTCGAAATCAACCGCCCGGGATGAAGCATGAGGTAGCGCAGCAGACGGAACTCGATGCGGGTCAACGCCCTCGGCGGTTGTTCCCCGATGCGGGCCTGCTGGCGCTCGACGTCGAGCGTCACCTCGCCCCACTCGAGCGTGTTGTCGGCCTTTCCGGCGCGGCGGCGAATGATGGCCTCCAGCCGCGCCACGAGCTCGGCCTCGTGAAATGGTTTGCCGAGGTAGTCGTCCGCTCCGGCGCGCAGGCCGTCGACACGTTCGTGCCAGGCGTCGCGACCGGTGAGAATCAATACCGGCGTATCGATGTTCGCGGCGCGCCATGCACCGAGCACTTCGAGGCCGGATTTGTCCGGCAGGCCGAGGTCCAGCACGATGGCGTCGAACGTTTCCTCGCTACCGAGGAATTCTCCGTCGATGCCGTCGTGGGCGACCTCGACGGCGTAGCCGGCCTTGCGCAGGGAATCGCGCAGCGATGTCGTCAGTTCGAGGTCGTCGTCAACCAGGAGCAGCCTCAATCGTCCACCTCTTCGTCGATCCATTCGCCGGTGGTCGCGTCGATCTCGATTTCACGGACGATGCCGTGCTTGTCGATGGTCTCGATCTCGTAGACGTAACGCCCGTCGTCGCGCTCCAACTCGACGTCGAGCAGGCGTCCACGAAGCCGCTCCCGGTTCATTTCCAGCAGACGCTCTAGTGGCAGGATGCGTCCCTCGGCAATCCATTCTCGCACCCTTTTCGATTCGTCGTGGCGTGACTCGCCCGCCGCGGGCGTGCTAGTCATCCCAACGGCCAAAACCAGGAATATCAACCGTATCGTCATCGAATTGGCCGCGCTCGGCGTTTGCATGGCAGGCGTTGCAGTTGCTGAATGAGCCCACTTGCGGGTTGTCTTTTACCATCTTCGCCGGCACCTCGTCATGCCGGTCAATGAAATAGGGGAGTTCGGTGATGCGCAGCGGCGGTTCGTTACCGACGCCGCGGAGCCATTTCCGGCTCCGCGACGATTTGCCGCTGTCCGCCGCGTTTTCGACGAGGTAGGCGAGCACCTCCTCCCGGGTCGCGTCCGGCAGTTCGGCATTGTCGCCAAAGTGGTCGCCAAGATCCGAAAGGATTGCCTGCCAGCTTTCCGACGACAGCAGGTTCGGCGGATACGCGAGGTGGCAGGCGCCGCATTCCGCCGTGTAGACATCGTTTGCCGGAAACGCGCCGGACCCGTGCCGACCCGATTCGGAATGCCGTTCGTATCGATCGTCGTCACCGTATTCCCCGTCGCCACTCGCCGACAACGTGGCGGTACCGAGCAGACCGATGCCGATTGCGGACCCCAGCAACCCCGCGCCGATGGTCCATCGAAGAGCATTGAAAATCTTGTTCATGTGCGTGCACCAGGTCAGTCAGATTGATGATTCGTTACTGCTGTCGCAGCCAACTCAGGATGTCGCCCTTTTCCTGGGTCGTGCATTCGCGACCCAGCGTCCATTTGCAGTTCCGCAGCAGCCACTTGGCGATCTCGGAAGCATCGGTCAGGCGGTCGGGGTTGGCCGACGGGGCGAGCGGCGCAATGTTCTTGCCGGTTCTCGCGTGGCGTCCCGGGCTCGTCAGGTCGCTGCCGTGACAGCTCGTGCAGCTCTTGCCTGCGAAGTCCCGGTGCCACAGATCACGCCCGGCATCGGCATCGAACGGACCGGCGCCTTCCGCGCGGTAGTTGTCCATCAGGTCGCCGACGGGGTCGGCCGACACGGGCGCCGCCGCGATCAGGACGGCAAGGGAAATGAACAGGTATTCGGATTTCATGGTTGAGACTCCTGGCGGCTCGGCGCCGCCGGTGATTTCAGGATTCGCGCTTGCGACCGGTGATCATCGAGAGCACCAGGTTCTCGCGATGCGCCACGCTGCTCGCGATTACCCCGACGACGTGTGCTACCACCAGCAGCAGGGTCAGGTTGGCGAAGAATTCGTGGACTTCCTCGATCTCGTCGCCGCCGAAACCCGGATCGACGAAACCGGCCAGTGGACCGGCACCCTCCGCGCCGAGCATCGCCATGCCGGTCAGCGTCGTTGCGAGGAGCGTTGCCAGCAGCGCGAGGATCATGGCCGCGCCCGCCGGATTGTGTCCGATGTACCTGGGCGCGCGGCCGGCGAGCATCTGGCCGAGGTAACGCAACAGTTTTCGCGGACCCGTGACGAAATCGTTAAAGCGCGCGTGGCGGGTGCCGATCACTCCCCAGGCGATACGGAACGCGACCAGCATGGCCACGGCGTAGCCGGCGTAGACGTGTACCGACTGGAGTTCATCCTCCGAGACATAGGCGACGAGGAAAAATGTCGCCAGGGACCAGTGGAAAATCCGCACCATCGGGTCCCATACGGTGACGGTGTGCGGTGTCGGCAGGCCGACCTCGGGATTCACGGCATTCATTGCATTCGCTCCGGTTGATTGTCGCGGCGGAGCATAATGCGTGGCGCCTTAAACCATCCTTAAAGGCGCCGGGGACGTTTTGTCGGTTGCAAGCGGGCGGGAAACCGAATGCCGAGTCCGCGGTTCTACGCCGAATTCCGAACCTTTTCCGGCAAGTGTCCCGCGCCCTGTTCCGGCGCCCGGCAGCCTTGGACGCAGCAGCGTCCCGGTTGCCCGGAAATACGCTTCTCGCCGGCGAGCACGCCGCGCTCGAGCAGGGCCTCCACCAACTCGACCTTTTCCTCCACCGGGTAATGGCGCCAGATTTCCCGTTTCATGGCCTCGGGCGATCCGCCGCCGTGCAGCGAGATCAGCGAATACCAGCCACCCTGGTACGACGCTGTGAGGTCCTCGATGAAACGTGAGACGTCCAGGCGCTTGTCGGCGGGTATGTCGTTCCGGCCGGCCAGCACCGCCTGCAGCGAGGCGCGGGTCTCGGGGTTGTGGTCCTCGTCGGGACCCGGCAATGCGACCACGAGTCCGCCTGATACGTAGTGCGCCAGCCGGTGCATGTCGTAGATTTTCGTCGCCAGGAGCAGCTTGCCGATGTTGGAAAACACGGCGTCGGGCATCATCGAACCCGAAGGGTCGCGTTGACAGTAGACGGAGGCCGCCACGCCGCAGGCGAAAAAACTTTCCGTGATCGTGATGAGGTCCACCATGGCGTCGCGGATGTGGCCGTGCCGCTCCGGATCCAGGCCGTTCGCCTCGATCATCAGGGCCCCCGCGCCGATCAACAGGTCGCCGAATCCCGCCCGCGCGGCGATGCAGGAGTGTCGATGGTGAGTCGCATAGGCGGTGGTGGCGAAGCCCGCGGCTTCGACCTCGCCGTCGATGAACACGCGCTCGTTGGGAACGAAGACGTCGTCGAAGATCACTACCGCCGTGGACTGGCCGTAACGGTTGGAGAACCGCGCCGCCTTCTCGCCCGGCCGGCCGGCAGGGCGCGACACGATGGTCACGTCCGGCGCGTCGATCGGCACCGCGCAGCAAACGGCAAAGCGCGCGTCCTCGCGCGTATGGGTGCGACAGGGCATGACCAGCAGCTCGTGCATGTAGGGCGCACCGGTAACGATGGCCTTGGTGCCGCGGATCACGATGCCGTCGGCGCGCCGCTCGCTCACGTGCACGTACACGTCGGCATTGGACTGCGCGCCGGCACGCCGGGAGCGATCGCCCTTGGCGTCGGTCATGGCGATGCCGAGCGCGAGGTCCTCGTCCTGCACCCTGTGCAGGTAGTCGGCCAGGCGCGGGTGGTACTCGGTGCCGTGCTCGGCGTCGCACCGCCACGTGGCCTGGAACAGCGCGCCGAGACCGTCGTGAGACAGGTATCGCTGCGCGCAGCCGGCCACCTTGCAGAGCGCACGCACGGCCTCGAGCTTGTGCAGAAGGTCGCCCGACTCGTCGTTGACATGCAGCATGCGGTTGACGAGCTTGCCCGTGGTGGCCTGTGTCGCCGTCATCGTGTGGGCAAAGTCTTCGCGCCGGGCGAGGTCGTAGCTTACGCCGACGGCGTCGATGCCGGGCGCCAGGCGCGGTTCGTCCGCGACGGAGTCGACGCGTTCGCCGTCGATGAAGACGCGGGGTTGATAGCGGCGGAGCGACTCGCGGTAGTCGTCGCTGGTCATGAACACTTGACTATCCTCCAATGGCGTTGCGGTATTTTTCTAACAGTGTTAGAATTACCATACATCGCGATCTATCGACCGTCAAGCAACCGAAAGTAGAAGAATACGAAGTGCATTCCCGGGGCCGTCGGCGGTCCAGCCGTCACGACAAGCGTAGACTCATCCTCGATGCGGCACGGCGCGTGTTCGAGGAAGTGGGACTGGAGGGCGCCAGTTTGCGCGCCATTGCCGCCGACGCCGGTTACACCCCCGCTGCCTTGTATTTTCACTTCGAGTCCAAGGAAGCGGTTTACGCCGAACTGCTCGCCGAGTCGCTCGCCGCGCTCGGCCGCGCCGTGGTCGACGCCGCCCGCGGCCTGTCCGGGGGTGAGTCGTTGCGGGCCGCCGCCATGGCATTCTTCGATTACTACGCGAACAACCCGCGAGATCTCGACCTGGGCTTTTACCTGCTTCGCGGCGGCATGAAACCCGATGGGCTCGGCGACGATCGTGACCGCGCGCTGAACGCGGCACTGGCCGCCGCACTGCAGCCGATCGCGGACGCCGCGACCGACATGGGCGCCGACGAGGACGCGGCCCGGCGCGCGGTGGTCGATACGTTTGCCCATGCCACCGGCCTGCTGTTGTTGTTGCACACCGGCCGTATACGCATGTTCGGCGCCTCGGCCAGGGACATGATGGAACGCCATGTCGCCGAACTGGTGGAACGGCTGGGGACGGTTCGATCATGAGCGGCCTGATCGACGCACGGCGCTCGACGCTGCTGCTCATCGATCTGCAGGCGAAGTTGATGCCCGTCATCGACGGCGGTCCGCGCGTGATGGACAACGCGCGTCGGATTCTGTCGGCGGCGCGACTGTTTTGCGTGCCGGTGGTCGTTACCGAGCAGTATCGACGGGCACTCGGCGCCACCGTGCCCGAACTGGATGTACGAGATGCCGAGGTGGTGCGCAAGACGACATTCGATGCGACCCGTGCCGAAGGGTTGCTCGAAAGACTGCCCGCGGACAGGGACGTCCTCGCGCTCGGTTGCGAGGCGCACGTGTGCGTGTTGCAGACCGTGCTGGGACTCGTCGACGCAGGCCGAAAGGTGTGGGTCGTGAGCGACGCGATCGGTTCACGATCAACGCACAATCGCGACGCCGCGCTCGTGCGGTTGGGTGAAGCGGGCGTCGTTTCGGTGACCGCCGAGATGGTGATGTTCGAGTGGCTGGGCGATGCCGCCGACGCGCGATTCCGCGACGTGATGCGCCTGGTACGCTAGAGTCGCGTTACGAACGCAAATTGTGCTGTCGCGAAATCTGTTCGTAGACGATGTTGGAAACCTGGCGAATCACGTCGCCGCGCGAACGGATCCAGGTCGTGTAGTTGCGCGCGCGCCCGTTCTTCTCTATCACGCCGATCAGGGTGTAGGGATAACGATTGCCGTCCTTGTCCTTGACCACCAGGATGCCCATGTCGCCGCAAAGCCGCGCGGTGCTTCCCGTCTTGTTCAGCAATTCGGTCCCCGGGGGCACGGCGCTCGCGCCGGTATAGAGCCGGTTTCCGCCGGGCAATGCCATGAGCCGCTTGATCTCCGAAGCACCGGGAATCTCCTCGCGCCACAGGGCGTACAGAAACCGGCTGTAGTCGTGCGCCGAGGCCTTGTTACGGTAGGTGCGTCCGCCGGCGGGAATGTACTCGACGATGTGCACGTCGCGGAACACCGAGCCGTAGTGCCCGGTGAGGATCGATTGCACCGCGGCCGGCCCGCCGACCTGGCGAAGAATCCAGTTGGTGGAGTAGTTGTTGGAATGCTGGATCATGCGCCGCATGTGCTTGCGGCTCTCCGGGCCGTAGACCAGGCGGCCCTGGTCGACCCTGTGGAAGAAAGCCATGGCGAAGAACGGCTTGACCATGCTGGCGGCCTGGAATTGCACGTC